>PWGY01000129.1 GCA_003554665.1 Bacteroidales bacterium
AAAGCCTGTTGATGATCACCGCAATCATCCTGCTGGGTGTGGCCTTCGGCATTCTGAATACCATCCTGATGTCAGTTATGGAACGCACACGTGAACTGGGGATGCTGATGTCGATCTGGATGAAGCGGGCCAGGGTCTTTTTTATGGTGATCCTTGAAACAGTACTGCTTTCACTCACCGGTGGCGTGGCCGGACTGGCCGCTTCATTTGTGCTGATCAGCCTGTTGCATCAACGCGGAATTGACCTTACTGTAATTGGTGGAGAAGCCCTGCGTGATTTTGGTTTTTCACCGTTCATATACCCCGAACTCGATGCCATATTTTATCTCAAAGTTACCGCCATGGTCGTCGGGTTTGCCATACTGGCCGCCATTTACCCGGCCAGGAAAGCCACCAGATTAGAACCCGCCAACGCCGTCCGCCATGAATAAAATCAACCTACAACAAGCAGCCGCTTCGGCCATCTGCCAGATCACCGGCAGCTTCCCCTGCAACCGTGCCATGAATAACCAACAACCAACAACCTCTCAGGCCATTGACCAACCCCCAGGCAGCTTACCCAACACGCTGCCCATGAGAACCAACAACCATTCATCGCCCGTTTCCGTTGCCATTGGAAGATCTCCCTGCACCCATCCCATGAGAACCAACAACCAAATAAAAACAACCATGAAATACCTGATTGCCATATTCATCCTGACCACATTGACCACTCAAAGTCTTTGCGCCCAGCCTTTCGGCAATGACTCACCTGTCAGGCTCCGCGGATATATCCGGGCCATGCCCGGCATGCAGCTGGACAGGGATTTCTCCAACCCCGCATTCAATGGCCTGATCCACAACCGCCTCAATTTCAGGTGGGACATTGCAGATGCAGTGGATCTCCGTGTCGAAGGACGCAACAGACTGATGTACAACGAAATGTATGAGTCAATTCCGGGGATTGAAGATTTTTTTGACCAGGATGACGGATTGATCGACATGTCGTGGGTGTGGTTGTCGGGCGACCGCTGGATCGGACATACAGAAATTGACCGCCTGTACCTGAACTGGAGCAGCGAAAACTGGCGAATCAGAACAGGGCGTCAGCGGGTCAATTGGGGCATCAACCTGGTGTCCAACCCCAATGACCTGTTCAACACCTATTCCTTTTTCGACTTCGATTATGAAGAGCGTCCCGGGGCAGATGCCGTAAGGGTGCAACATTACATCAGCCATCTGTCGAGCATCGAGGTTGCCGTCAGCCCGGCCAAAGATGCAGAAGATATGGTTGCCGCAGCCAAGTACGTTTTCAATACCAGGGGTTACGACATTCAAGGCATTGCAGGGTACTTCAGAAACCGGCTGGCTTTGGGCGGCGGATGGGCCGGTCAGATTGGCGAAGCCGGCTTTAAAGGCGAGGCCACATGGTTCTATGACCTGGATGAACAGGAAGGGATCAGCAGAAGCAATATCGTAGCCGCAGCAGGCTTTGACCATATGTTTGCAAACGGAACATTCGGTGTGGTGGAGGTTCTGTATAACGGTGGCTATGAAAGAAGACCGGGAGAGGCCATACAGGTTACCCAGCCCCTGAGACCCGACAACATCATGTTTTCAAAATACGCCATCACCCTGAGTGCCGACCACTCATTCTCTCCCGTTTTCAGTGGAGGAATGGCCGTCATGGCCCTGCCCGACATTGATGCCGCTTTCTTTATGCCACAATTGAGCTACTCCCTCACAACCGATCTGGATTTTCAATTTACAGGGCAGGTGTTTTTAGGCGGTGATGACACAATTTTCGAGGAGGCCGGATCCGGATTTTTCACATCCTTGAATTATTCTTTTTGAAAAACGATTATTTGGTACAATTTATGCGATACCAATTGCAGGGAAACTTCCCGTCAACCGTTGGTGCTTTGCACCGGTTAACGAACAACCATCGTGGCGAAGCCACGAATAACCAACAACCGTCAGCGCTGCGCGCTGACCACCCGCAAATGCGATGAATGAACTG
Source organism: Bacteroidales bacterium (assembly GCA_003554665.1). The sequence goes on from PWGY01000129.1 coordinate 2,000, forward strand.
AACAACATAACACCCGCCATGGAACGCAGTCCGCTCTGGACAAACCAGGACAGCCAGCACGACCAGGAAAACCGGGGGGAAAAACTTGGGTTTTACCTGCTCCGCCTGGCAATCTTGGCTGGATTGCTGTTTTGCATATTGCAAGCCGGGTCGACCGTATGAAGCAGAAGCAGGAAGGCTGCAATTTTTCATGCGTGGGGTTTTAAGAAAAAAAGTTTTTTGTAATGAAATAGTTTTACCATATTTGCAATGTGTTTAATTGTCTGAAATTCAATTTTTTAAACAACTGTTTCAGTTTTTGATTTTGACGACAATTTCAGATTGATGCACAAAACTACACACCCATGAATAATCACTATAAAATCCGAACAGCCAAAGATGCTGACAGGAATAATATTTACAGGCTTTTCCTTGAAACCATCACCAGAGAGAAAAAACTGCTGAATGCCTCCATTGTTCCCGATTGCTTTTTGGAGGAATTTGTTGATAAGGCCATTAAAAAGGGAAATATGCTTGTGGTGGAGAACAACCGCGACGAAGTGGCTCTTATCGGTGAAGTACACTATTACCATACAAACGGCAAAGAAAACCCCGGTGAAGAAACAATGCTGAAGGAGTTTTCTTTTTTCTCAGGCACCGGATGTCATCCCGACGGACAGGAAACAAACCTTGTTAGCTGGTTATTTGGCGAAATAGAACAAAACCACCATGATGTTTTCAGGGTGGAGCTCAACACCCCAGTATGCTCCGAAGCCTCCGTCAACTTTTTCAAAAAAATGGGACTGACAGTGGAAGGGAATTATAACGGAAGACTCAAGAGCAAGTCTCCGCAAAAGAAATTGATGTTGCCCGTTTCATGGAACAACCCCTCTTTCAATTAACATGCAGGTCAGGCATGTTTCCTTTGCGCCGGGGCAGACACACCCCCGGCGTTTTTTATTATTGCCTGATACCATCATTATATGTAACTTTGGCATCCTCAAATCAATACATCGAAAAATGAAAAGCCAGAACAGCAAACCATTCGCCATTGCCCTCCTTTCAGCCATTTTGGTATTTACCGCCTGTACCAATACCAGCAACGGATCCAACACCCACAACGCATCCGAAGTTATGGTAAAGATGGAAACCACCATGGGCGACATCACCGTCAAACTCTATGACGAAACACCAGAGCACAGGGATAATTTTATTTCCCTGATTGAGGATGGGTTTTATGATGACTTGCTTTTCCACCGGGTCATCAATCAATTTATGATTCAGGCCGGTGACCCGATGAGCAGGGATGCTGTTCCCGGAGAGCCGCTCGGATCAGGCGGCCCGGGCTATACAATCCCCGCAGAGATCGTTTCAGGGCTTTATCACCAGAAAGGGGCGTTAGCGGCTGCCCGTCAGGGCGACCAGATGAACCCCGAAAGGGAATCATCCGGATCCCAGTTTTATATTGTACACGGAAGGGTCTTCAGCGAAGAAGGCCTCAAACAGTTGGCTGAAGAAAGGGATCTGGATTTGAATGAAGAACAAAAGGAACTCTATACCACAATTGGAGGCACCCCTCACCTGGACGATGCCTATACGGTATTCGGACAGGTCGTTGAAGGGATGGAGGTTGTTGAGCGTATTGCCATGATGGAAACAGACGACAAGGATCGTCCCGTGGAAGATGTGTCAATTGTCAGGATGGAAGTGATTGAATAAAGAAAAAGCATATGATTGACAAGATTGATGCCCTGCTGAAAGAAGTTGAAAAATTTACTGCGAACACCATAGAGGAAGCGGAGGCTTTCCGGATAAAGATGCTTTCCAAAAAAGGAGAGATTCCGGCATTATTCAAGGATTTTAAGTCGGTTGACCCTGCAAGTCGGAAGGAAGTGGGGATGCGGTTGAACCAGCTTAAACAGGTTGCCACCGAAAAGGTCAACGATGAAAAAAACAGGCTTGCTGCTGCGGACGAAAGCGGCAGCAAACAGCGGCCGGATATGACCATGCCTGCCAGGTTCAACCCCATCGGATCCCGCCATCCGCTTTCAGTTGTCAGAAACCGTATCAATAAAATATTTGAGCGGATCGGGTTTGTGATCTCTGAAGGGCCTGAAATTGAAGACGACTGGCACAACTTCAGTGCCCTGAACTTTCCGGAAGAACACCCGGCACGTGATATGCAGGACACCTTTTTTGTTGAAAAGAATCCGGACATCGCCCTGCGCACCCATACTTCTTCTGTACAGGTCAGGGTCATGGAAAACCAACAGCCCCCCATACGGACCATATCCCCCGGCAGGGTGTTCCGCAATGAAGCCATATCTGCGAGGGCCCATTGCATCTTTCATCAGGTGGAAGGGCTTTACATTGATGAAGGGGTAAGCTTTGCCGACATGAAACAGACTTTATTGTATTTCGCCCGTGAAATGTTCGGCGAGGACACCCAAATTCGCCTGCGTCCTTCGTTTTTCCCGTTTACCGAACCATCAGCCGAAATGGACGTTTCCTGCAATATCTGCGGAGGCCCCGGCTGCACCATCTGCAAATACAGCGGATGGATTGAGGTAATGGGATGCGGCATGGTTGACCCGAATGTGCTAGATAACTGCGGGATTGACAGCGCCAGATATTCCGGTTTTGCCTTCGGAATGGGAATCGAGCGTATCGCCATGAATCTTTACCAGGTCAAAGACCTCCGGATGTTCTTTGAGAATGATCTGCGGTTCCTGAAACAGTTTGAATCTGCCGTAGGCTAGTCGGAGGCTTCGCCACTCCGGTTGACGGGGGCTTCGCCCCCTTGGTTGTTGGTTCTCATGGGATGAGGATGGTGGCGGTAGCCTGTAAACCGTGGCCGAAGCCACGGAGTTGTTGGTTTGTCGAGTGCTCCGCACTCTCCAGTTGTTAGTAACATGTGACCCCGCAAGGGTCATACGTCACTAACACATGAGGCGCCACCAAACTCACTGACCCCGCAGGGGTCACACATTACTCACTAACCCCGAAGGGGTCACACGTCACTAGCAAGAACCCCGGCCAACGTTTACCAGCCGGGCTGACCCCAGCGGGGTCACATGTTACTTATGAAAAACTCACTTGATATCGCCCGCGAACTGGACCGGAAAGACCCGCTTGCGGCTTTCCGCCAAAGGTTTTATATCCCCGGAAACACGATTTATGTGGACGGCAACTCCCTGGGTCTGCTCAGCCATGATGCTGAAAAATCGCTGTTGCGTGTGCTGAACGAATGGAAAACCCTCGGCATCAGAGGGTGGCTGGGCGCTGAACGACCCTGGTTCTACTTTGCAGAACACATTGGTGAGATGGCCGCACCCCTGGTGGGCGCCGCACCGGGTGAGCTGATCTTCTCAGGCACCACCACCGTGAACATTCATGCCCTGATATCCACCTTTTACCAGCCGGAAGGAAAACGCACAAAGATCCTGGCCGATGAACTGAATTTCCCGTCAGACATCTATGCCCTGAAAGGGCAGATCAAACAAAAGGGGCTGGATCCGGAGCGTGAACTTCTTCTTGCCCGCAGCAACAACGGCAAGACCCTTAACGAAGACCACATTGTATCGTTGATGACCGATGAGGTCGCCCTGATATGGCTTCCCTCGGTGCTATATGCCAGCGGCCAGCTTCTGGACATGGAGTACCTTGCGCGCGAGGCACATAAAAGGGGTATCCCCATCGGATTTGACTGTAGTCATTCTGCCGGTGCCATTCCCCACCATTTCAACCGCTGGGGCGTGGACTTTGCCACCTTCTGCAGCTACAAATACCTCAATGGCGGACCTGGATGCACGGCGTTTTTGTATGTCAATGAAAAGCATTTCAGTAAGGAACCCCTCATGGCCGGATGGTTCGGCTACATCAAGGAAAAGCAGTTTGACATGTCGCTGAATTTCGAACATGCTGAAAGTGCCGGTGGCTGGCAAATCTCATCGCCAGGAATCCTGGGAGCCTCCACCATGGAGGGATCTGTAAAGATCATGCAGGAAGCAGGCATTGAGCGGATCCGGGATAAGTCCCTGCAGCTGACCGGATTTTTCCTCGAACTGTTCCATGGCACCCTGGATGCTGCTCCCTACAACTTCTCAATAGCTACCCCCAAAGATCCGATACAACGTGGTGGTCATATCGCCCTGACACATCCTGACGAAGCCCTGCGCATCAATGAAGCCCTGAAAGCCAGGGGCATCATTCCGGATTTCAGGGCGCCGGACACCATTCGCATTGCCCCGGTAGCACTCTATAACACCTACGAGGAAGTGTGGAAGGTTACTGAAGCCCTGAAAGAGATCATAGACAATCAGGAACACCTGCGTTTTATAAAGCAAAGAAAGGCGATCTCGTGAGCGGATTCTGCATAATTTCCATTATCTGCATAATTTCCATTACCTTTAATCCTGAGAACCAGAAAAGTTTTGAGGAATCCCCTCTTTTTCAAGGTTAATCCCGGAGAGAGTCCACAATTATCCAACATCACTATTTTTCATTAACATGAACGAACAGGAACTGCAACTCAGGCAAACCCTTGAGAAGCTCAGAAAAAACAGCAAGAAGGTGATCATCGGGCTGATCGTGCTGATCGCCCTGGCCACCTCGGTAAAAACCATCGGCCCTGAACAGGAAGGCGTGGTACTGATGTTTGGCAAGTACAACCGCACCCTGCAGCCTGGGTTGAACTTCATCGCACCATTCGGACTGGAAAAGCTCTACAAAATCCCCGTACAACGTCAGCTGAAGCAGGAGTTCGGTTTTCGGACCATAGAAGCCGGCACCCGCACCCGCTACGCCAAAGATGAATACCGGGATGAATCGCTGATGCTCACCGGTGATCTCAACCTGGCAGATGTGGAATGGGTGGTACAATACCGCATCGTTAACTCATTTGATTACCTGTTTAAAGTCAGGGATGCGGAAGATGCCCTGCACGATATGTCGGAAGCAGCCATGCGGAAAATCGTGGGCGACCGGACCGTCAACGAAGTGCTCACGGTAGGGAGGCAGGAAGTTGCCACCAGTGTTGAGGTTCTTTTGCAAAGGATGTGCGATGAAT
>PWGY01000017.1 GCA_003554665.1 Bacteroidales bacterium
AAACCAATGGGGTTTGACACCTTTTCACGAAGCAGGGCGGGCAGCAACATCAGATGATAGTCATGCACCCAGATTACGTCACCGGGACGGATCTCTTTCAGCAATTCATCACGGAAAATTTCATTCATCCGCTGATAATCCTGCCAGTATTCCTTCCTGAAACGTGCAAAATTGGGGAAATAATGAAACAACGGCCAGATGGTTTTGTTGCAGAAACCCAGGTACACATTATCCATGAGTTCCTTCGACAAAAATACCGGAACCGCCTTAAAATCCTGGCTTACCTTCTCCCTGACCAGGTCTTCATCCTTTTTGTCAATGCTCATTCCGGGCCACCCCATCCAAACGTAATCATCAATATCGCTTTCCGTATGGCCCAGCGATTTCAGGTAGTCACTGAGCCCGGATACAAGCCCTCCGGCACTTTTGGCGGTCACATACTCTCCGTTTTCCTTGCTCACGGCAACCGGCAAGCGGTTGGATACTATCAATAGTCTCATATCCTATCTCTTATGTTTTACATCGTATTTTTTATCGTAAACTCCTTCTCATCGTCGGTTTCAAAATAATATTTCCGGCCGCCTATTCCTATGTGTACAGGATTGGCGTAGCCTTTGCAGAAACGGACTTTTATTTTTGAGTGATTGATTGAAAGCCTGATCCAGTGGCTGCGGAAACGAACATGAAACTCCAGTGAACTGATGTCCTCCGGGAGCCTTGGCTTCAGCCAAAGCACATCGTCACGGATCTCCAGGCCGGAATAACAACGTTGCAAAATATCCATCGTTCCGGCCATGGCCCCCAGGTGAATTCCCTCATGGGTGGTTCCCCCCTGCACATCCTTAAAGTCACTCATCAGGGCTTTTTTGAAACTCTTCCATGAACGTTTCCGATGAGACCTGGCATACACCCAGGCATGAATCACCTGGCTCAGCGTGGAACCATGACTGGTCCGCTGATGGTAATATTCGATGTTGTCCGGAATGAGATCCGGTTTAAATTCATACCCGAGTTTTTCAAATAATTCCTTCAGCTCCTCATAGGAAAACAGATAAAACAGCATCAGCACATCCGCCTGCTTACTGGCCTTGTAAAAATTGGGTGAGTCCCCTTCGGCCTCCAGGATGCGGTCAAGACGAATGGCATCGCCATATTTGCCGCGGTAGTGTTTCCAGTCCAGTTCTTTTAATTCCTCATAACCCTCAAACTGGGAAATGATATTACCCTCGTGAAAGGGAATAAACATTTTCCTTGTCATATCCTCCCATTTCCTGATGTCTTCATCGGCAATATCTAGCTTGCGGGCAATCTCCGTGCAACAGGTTTCATCCAGCAGACCAAGCAACTTCAACGCCCTTTGTATCACCCACACAGCCATCACATTGGTATAGGCATTGTTATTCAATCCGGCCTCATCCCTGCCGGGGTAACGGGTATGATACTCGTCAGGCCCCATGACCTTATGGATCTCGTAGCGGTCGCGCTTCGGATTATACCGGGCCATATCACTCCAGAACAAGGCAGTGGCAAAGATCATTTCTGCACCGTATTCATTAAGGAAATCAGCATCTCCGGTACTTTGATAATAATGCCACACATTGAACGGGATCGCATGATTGATATGGTATTGCAGATGGGTCACATCGGGGAGCCATCGGCCCGACTTCGGATTCAGGTGAAGCTCCTGGGTCTCCTCCCGCCCGTTGCTGCCACTTTGCCACGGAAAAAGCGCACCACGGCAGCCCGCTTTACGGGCCCGTTTATAAGCCTCCGGCAACCTCCTGTGCCGGTACATCAGAAGCGACCGCGATAACTGGGGAAAATGAAGGTCAATAAAAGGCTGTATGTACAATTCATCCCAGAAAATATGCCCGCGGTATCCCTCGCCGTGCCAACCCCTTGCAGGGATTCCGATATCATAATCCATGCTGTTGCGTGACACCGTCTGATAGAGGTGAAAAATATGAAGTCGCAGTACCTTCTGGTCTTCGTCGGATGAATCTATCCGGATGTCATTATAATTCCATATCCGCTCCCAGGACATTCGCTGAATGCGGGCCATATCTGCAAAAGTGGTGAGCTCCTGTATTTTGTTATTTGCTTCCGTAAAGGGGTCGCTGATGGCAAAGTCTCTGGAAGTATACAAAACAGCGAGTTTTTCAATCCGGATCGGTTCCAGTTTTCTGCATTCCAGTTTGTAATCCCCGACTATGCAATCTTTTAAGTGAACTGTTTTTTGATTCAGCTTCTGATCCTCCTGGTGGATAAAAAAGCTGGTCTTTACAGCCTGGGTTACACGAATGTCCGACTGTTTGGTACGGCTCGACAGGAACAGGGAATTTTCGCTGAGTTCGCCTTTGTCTGTAATTTCCAAATGATCCTGGTTCAGGTCACTGTACCTTTCCACATTGTTGTTGATCAGGTTCCCGTCAATCCCCGAACGGATTGTCATAGTGCCCGACCAGTTTTCCGGGATCAGGGTCCATTCAAGCGCAGCTGTATGATAATCTTCCATGCTCACAAGCCGCCTGCTGATGATGGTGGTAATATGTTCCGCTTCATCGCGAAAGCGCATTTTACGTTCGAGAATGCCTTCGCGCATATTCAGGGTGGTAATGAACCCGAGCACTTCAACCTTTGAAAGACTGAACCACGAATTGTCACCAATTTTGAATGTAAGATACAACCAATTGGGCCAGTTTACCAGGTCTTCATTCTCAATGACCCGGTCTTTTATCTTGGACTTCATCCGGTTGTAGCCACCTGCAAGGTAGGTTCCCGGGTAATTATAATCATTGTCCTTTTCCATTTCCAGCGCACCCCGGGTAACAAAATAACCGTTTCCCAAAGCACACAATGCTTCCTGCAACGGATGTGACTTCTCTTCCCACTTTTCATATTCAATCTTCCAGTTATTATCCATAACATCAAGGTTTGTCGGTTGTATTTCAAGTTCAACAATCTGGCAGGGATAAGGGTACTTAATAATGCAGCAGCCGGATTCCCGGATCCGGTCTTTTTGCTGTCAGTTTCTTCCATGCCGGTCTTTCAGCAGGCACCACCCAAAAATTTCTCAAAAAGGCAGCGGACCTGATACACGTTCTTAAGGCTGTATTTTGCCGCGGTATCCTGCCCTCTGTTTTCCACCAAAACACCCAATCCTTTACCTTTCAGAGCTTTAAACGCATCTTCATCGGTTACGTCATCACCGATAAAGATTGGGACGACGTCCTTTTTCCTGTCAATCCCCAGCGCTTCCATAATCCATAAAACCGCCTTGCCCTTATGCCAGTCAATATCCGGCTTAATTTCCACCACCATCTTTCCTTCACCGGATTTCAGCCCGTCATGCTTTTCCAGCAAATTATCCACCACCTCAAAAACGTAAGGTACGTCCTTTTCAGATGCATTACGGTAGTGAAGCGCTATGGCATAACGCTTACGGTCTATCTGAACTCCTTCAGCCCTATCCTCAAAGAGCCCGTGGAGTTCTTTTTCCACCTTATCAAGCAACTCAGCAACTTCCTCCCCTTTTTCATGCTCCTTGTAAAGACCGTCCGGTCCGGAAATAACAAATCCATGGCTCCCCGAATAGATAATTTCATCCAGCTGAATGAAGTTTTTGACGTCATCCAGATCCCGGCCTGTCACAACTGCCACATTGAAACGGGCTGCCAGACGCCTGAGTGTATTTCTCATCTCCTCTGAAATAACAGCATCCTCGGGTCGCTGAACAATGGGCGTAAGGGTGCCGTCATAATCAAGAAAAAAGGCTGGGGTTTTTCCGGCAACCTCATCAAAAAACCCTGCATTTTTGTCAAAAACCATTGGCCTGGAAGCCATGAAAAATGGCAACACATTTTCTTCATCTTCAAGTGAAAAGTCCTGAAAATCTTCAATAGTCAGGTCTGCACCGTGATCCAGCAACTCCTGTTTATTGCCGAATCGGGCCACCCCGACTACCAGTCCGAAAAACCCCCTCGCGCCCGCCTGCACACCGGATATGGCATCCTCAAAAACCACGCTTTTTGTGGGGCAGGCTCCCAATTCAAGGGTCGCTTCCACGAAAATATCCGGATCCGGTTTCCCGCTCAAACCTCTTTCTTCAGATACCACACCGTCTACCCTCACATCAAACAGCTGATCAAGGCCTGCCTTTTTAATAATCATTTTGCAATTCTTACTGGAAGATACAATGGCGGTTTTGAAACCTTCCTTACGCCATTGGCGGATTTTTTCAACCGCATGCTGGTATAGCTCCACGCCTTCCTCTTTTACAATTTTATTGAATAGTTCATTTTTTCTGTTGCCGAGAGCGCAGATGGTTTCTTCACCGGGCGGGTCCTCCGGCCCTCCGAATGGCAGACTGATGTCTCTTGAAGCAAGAAAACTTTTCACCCCTTCGTACCGGGGTTTTCCATCAATATAACGGGAATAATCTTCGGGTTTCACAGGCTCCTGGCCGTCCTGTGATTTCAGGAATTCATTGAAAAGCGCCTCCCATGCCTTTTGGTGTGTCGACCGTGTTTGGGTGATTACCCCGTCCAAATCAAAGATCAGTGCATCTATAGGTTTACTGCTCATATGTATAGTTTTTACATTCCTTTGTGTATAAAGTCTAAACTTTATTTAAAATGACCTGCTGCCTGTAACAGAAAAACACCTAAATATAACAATAATCCCTAAATTAATTAGCAGAATATCCCCATAAGTCATGCCAGCGAACAACTTAAAAGTTAATAGAAAAAACAAACCCCTTCACATAAAAAAGGCGCAGAAGGAAGCAATAAAGAGGGGAAAAAAAGCCCGGAAAAGGGAAACAGGTTCCACAACTCCGGGCTTTACGGGAAACTAAATAAAAAAGATCAATCCTTGCCTTTCCGGGTTCCTTCCAGAAAATCCTGCCGTAGCTTCTGAAGAATCTTAAGGGGAATCACCATGGACTCAGGGTCCTCCCTCAAAAAAACCTTAAGTTCCTGAACAGCTTTCTCATACATGTAAATATTCAAAAGGTTCATTAGCTGCTGGTCATCTGCAGGGATAAAACCGGCTTTTTTCTGGGTTTCAATATAAGTTTCAAGAAACCTGCCGGCCACCCTGGCATACCATTCTTCAAGTATTTCAAGTGGGTGTTGCACATCTGAAGGAATGAACTCCTCGCGGGTAAAATACCCTTTATAGACAGAAAAGTGAAAGGAACTGAGCAAGGAAGCCACATCTTTAAGCGGGCTGTGTTTGATCCGGCGGACACTCAATTCCCGCTCCAGCTCACCTTCAAAGTCAATGATCTGAAAGTCCTTGCCGGTGAACAGTACTTTATCAAGTTTGTAGTTGCCGTGAATTCTGATCTTCATCCCGTCAATTTTTCCATTTTCCAGGATTGCCCGGGCCGCAGACAAAAAGACGTCTTCGGAATCAAGTATCTGCACCAGCAGATCCTTACACTTTTCCGGATAAACCGATGAAGACCTGATCTCATTAAAAGTCCTCCGGGTAAAAGTCCTCAGTGACTGATACAGCGATTTCTGGTAAAGCAGGGAAAACTTCTCGGGTCGAAATTGCATATTGTCTTTCAGAGAGGCCAATGCCAGATGCATTTCAGCCGTCCGTTGCCCGAGCAATCCGGCCATTTCAAGATAGAAAGGCCCGACCATTTCATCAAGCATGTGGTCACCAGGACCCTTTCCTGCACTGATCTTTTCCCTTTCAGACAGTAATTTGTCGAAAAAGTCTTCGATTGAAGTCTGTGTCATCTCCCAGGCAGTTCCCACATTGGGGATCAGTTCCATAAGCAGTGCCACTGAGGTATCTTCCAGACTGGGGCTACGGTATTCCAGCCTGCCCAGATAAGATGGAATGCGGGCAAAGCTGGTATGACGGGTCAGGTTCTTCATGATCTCTACCTCCGGGTTTTCACCTTCCTGCGGGCTACGGTATACTTTCAGGAAGAAATTGTCGCCATAAACCACCGAAGAATTGGTGTCTTTTGAAGTGATGAGATGAGGGATCAGGCTGGGGTTGCCGGCAAGATGCTTTTTGAGCCGGCTGCCTGACTTCCCTTTGATGACTCCGTTCAGGCCCTTAAGCTGGGAACGTCTGCGCAACAGGTCAAACAATACTTCATGGAGCTTTGTATCTACGGATCCATCATAGATCACACCTTCAATACCGTCAATCACAAGGGGAGAGATCACTGAATCCGGATGCTGTGAGCGGAGCCTGGAAGCCCCGTTATTGAGGGCCAGTGACACAGGCATGAGGTATATTTCATTGGCCGCCTCAATCAGGTCAAAACGCACTATAAAAACCCAGGGTGTACCACTGCGCTCTTCAACCCTGATGAGGTCGAGCAGTTCAATGTTCCGGAGTTTTCTTGTATCTCCACGGAACCATTTAATATGTATCAGGTAGTCATACAGGGCCTTCTTTACCGTATGCTGAAGCTCTTCCGTCATTTGATCCCAATCGTTCCGGGTAAATTCATACTGCTGACGCTCACGTGAGATTTTCGGAAAAAGTTTTTTACCAGGAGGCCTGAGTTCAAACCAGAAATAGTTTTTAAACTGCATGGTAAAGGGCCAGGGCTCATCCGATATCACGGGAAAATCATTACGACTGAATACCTCAACAGGCGTGTTACCGGCATAATCCGCCAGATCCAGCTCCACATACTGTGAATAGCGGGAAAGGTTGACCACCACAAGGAGTCTTTCCTCTTCATAAGAACGGATGAAAGCCAGTATCCTGGGGTTGTTGGTATTGACAAACTCCAGGGAACCCCGGCCAAAAGCCTTATACTGACGCCTTTTTGCGAGAACCCTTCTTTTCCACCAAAGGAAAGAGGACGGGTTTTTCTCCTGGTTCTCTACATTGACAGAGGTATAATGATAATGGGGATCAATGACCAGTGGCAGAAAAAGCTGCTGGGGATCCGCATTGGAAAACCCGGCGTTTTTATCGGGTGACCACTGCATGGGTGTCCGGACAC
>PWGY01000211.1 GCA_003554665.1 Bacteroidales bacterium
AGTGCGGAGAGAGAGGGATTCGAACCCCCGGAGGCTGTTACACCTCAACGGTTTTCAAGACCGCCGCAATCGACCACTCTGCCATCTCTCCGGTGCAAAAGTACAAAATATTTTTTTCGGCGCAACAATAATCCGTGTTAAGCCCCATATTTACCGAAGGTGTCTGGAAAACAATAGCCCATGCAAATGCTGATGGCTTAGCCAAAAACTGTATTTTTGAAATTCAGGCAAAACTCATGATATGGATAATATGAAAACGGCGGTTGTGGTTCTGAACTGGAACGGACGTCACCTATTGGAGCGTTTTCTCCCTGACCTGGTTCGTTATACTCCGCAGGAGGTTGAAATCATTGTTGCTGACAATGCTTCGACAGACGATTCACTGCCTTTTCTGGCATCATATTATCCAGACATGCGTGTTGTCAGGCTTTCTGAAAATTACGGCTATGCAGGCGGGTACAACCGGGCACTGAAAGAGGTGGAAGCTGATCTTTATGTGCTGCTGAACTCTGACATTGCTGTGACGGAAAACTGGCTGGATCCCTGTATCCGGAAGCTGCAGAAGAGTCCGGAAATGGCCGCCTGTCAACCAAAAATCCGGTCGCTGGAAAAGCCAGGCCATTTTGAGTATGCCGGAGCATCAGGTGGGTTTCTGGATTACCTGGGCTTTCCGTTTTGCCGTGGGCGTATTTTTGACTACGTTGAAAAAGACACCGGGCAGTATGACGATGAAACGGATGTATTCTGGGCCAGCGGTGCGGCCTTATTCATTAAGTCTGCGGTGTTTCACGAAGTTGGGGGCTTTGAAGAAAGCTTTTTTGCCCATATGGAGGAAATTGATCTTTGCTGGAGGCTGCAAAACGAAGATTACCGGATTGGGGTATGCCCCGGTTCTGTTGTATATCACCTGGGCGGGGCATCCCTTCCCGCTTCCAGTCCCCGGAAAACTTTTTTGAACTTTCGCAACAGTTTATGGATGCTGGCCAGGAACCTCCCTGCCAGGAAATTCTATCCCTGGTTGCTGATGCGTTTCATGTTGGATGAAGCAGCTTTGGTAAGGTTTCTGCTGCAGGGGCGATTCGGAAGTTTTTTCGCGGTTATCCGTGCTCAGCTCGCAATGTGGATTAAACTGCCTGAACTCCGCAGACAAAGCCGGGGGATCCGATCACTGCCGGCTCCCCTTTACCGAAAAAGCATTGTAGCGGAGTTTTATCTACGCGGAAAGAAGCGATTCTCCGATTTGCTTTTCAGCGCTTCCAGTGCCAAACGATAACCTTCTGCTCCGAATCCTGAAATGCTTCCGATGCAATTCGGGGCAATAAATGAGTGGTGCCGGAATTCCTCCCTGTTAAATACATTGCTGAGATGTACCTCAATCACGTCTGTGTTGATGGCCCGGATGGTGTCTCCCAGTGCAACAGAAGTGTGTGTATACGCACCGGCATTCAGTATGATGCCGTCGTACCGGCCATCTGCTTCCTGAAGGCGGTCAATCAGCTCTCCTTCAATGTTGCTTTGGAAATAATCAATGGTGGCCGAGGGGAAGTCGCCCTTCAGGGCCTTCAGGATTTGGTCAAAGGATTCATCACCGTATATGCCGGGTTCTCTTTTGCCCAGAAGATTCAGGTTTGGTCCGTTTATGATCAGTGCTTTCATCTATTGCCAGCTTCTTGCCCGGCGGGCATCAGGTATTTGTATGAGGCCCCGGGGAGTTTGTGTGATTGCTTGCTGTATCTCAAGTTTACGCAATATACACTTTTTTCCTGAGAGTTTAAAGCCATCAGGCCCGGATTGCTTACGATTTGAATGGTTATAGATAAAAAATTACGTATCTTTGCAATACTTATCAATAAATAGGGGTGCCCTAAATGACGGGCTGAGATCAAACCCATTGAACCTGATCCGGGTAATTCCGGCGAAGGGAGGGAGGATAAACAAATGACGGCTTTTTACTCCTATTTGCCGTTGATTGTTTAATAAAATAAATCAAATTAGTTATGCGTAAAATTGCAATGCTGCTGGCTTTGTGCCTTGTGGGCCCATTGTATGCAGTCGGACAGTATTCTGTCAGCGGAAAGGTAATGGACGGAAGCAACGACCGTACCCTTCCGGGTGCACATGTGGTGCTCAAAGGAAGTTTCAAGGGTGTGTTTACCGATCGTAACGGGGCATTTGTTCTGGAAGATCTGGAGAAGGATGATTATGTGATTGAGGTCAGTTTTTTAGGCTACGATCGCAAAGAAATCAGCATCAGCCTGGAGGATGACCTTGATCTGGATGTCTACCTTGAACCGCGTGCCACACTTACCGAGGAGGTTGTGGTCTCCGCTTTGAGGGCAGGGGGGAGGACCCCGGTTACTTTTACTGACCTGGATATTGAGGATCTGGCACCAAAAAATCTGGGGCAGGATCTTCCCATGCTGCTTTCTCAAACCCCCTCGCTGATCACCAGTTCGGATGCAGGATCCGGGGTTGGTTATACCTGGATGAATATCAGGGGCAGCGACCAGTCGAGGATTAACATTACTATGAACGGGATTCCTCTCAATGACCAGGAATCACATGGTGTCTGGTGGGTGAATATGCCTGATATTGTGTCTTCAGTGGATAATCTTCAGGTACAACGGGGTGTAGGGCTCAGTACACATGGGGCAGGAGCCTTTGGGGCCACCATTAATCTTCAGACCACCGGATTGCGCGAAGATGCTTACGCGGAGATCAATTCTTCGGCCGGATCATTCAACACCCTTAAAAATACCGTAAGTTTTGGTACGGGTCTGATGAACGACAAATGGGTGTTCGACGGCCGTTTATCCAGAATTGAGTCAGATGGCTATATAGACCGGGCCACAGCAGACCTGAAATCATTTTACCTTTCCGGGGGATACCACACTGACAATACCGTAATCAAAGGGGTGGTTTTCTCCGGGCAGGAAACCACCTACCAGGCATGGAATGGGGTTCCTTCAGGTAAGTTAGAAGAAAACAGGACCTTTAACCCGTCAGGCATGTATCATGATGCTGAAGGGAATGTGCAGTTTTACGACAATGAAACAGACAACTACCAGCAGGATCATTACCAGCTACACTTTTCGCGGAATCTTACCTCCGGGCTGGTGGCGAACACTTCATTGTTCTATGTATATGGGCGTGGATATTACGAGCAATTTCGGGAGAATGAACGTTTCAGCAGTTACGGGCTTCCGTCGGTTGAGGTCGGTGATGAAGTAATAGATCGAAGTGACCTGGTGCGCAGACGCTGGCTGGACAATCATTTTTACGGGTTAACCTACTCGCTGAACTACAACAATTATGATGGGCTGGAAGTGGTGCTTGGTGGCGGATACAATGAATATGACGGTGATCACTTCGGGGAGATCATCTGGGCCCGGTATGCCAAACATGCTGATATCCGTGATCGTTATTATGACAATAACGGATTTAAAAAAGACTTCAACACCTTTGCAAAGGCAACACTGGAGGTTTTGCCCAATGTGCATGCATTTGCTGACCTGCAGTACCGGTATGTTTCTTACAGCTTCCTGGGGCAGGCCTGGGTGCATGAAGAAATTGTACCCCTGCAGCAAAAAGAGCATTTTAACTTTTTTAACCCCAAGGCAGGGATTTCCTATGAGATCAATCCCCGCAACACCATGTATCTCTTTGGTGGAATCGGTAACAGGGAACCCGTTCGTCGTGACTTTACGGAATCTTCGCCTGAAAGCCGTCCGACCCACGAAACCCTGAGAAATGTGGAGCTGGGATACGAATATTCGGGAAAGCACAGCAGGATGGGATTCAATTTTTATCTGATGGACTACGACAATCAGTTGATCCTCACCGGTGAGATCAATGATGTGGGTGGGTTTGCCCGCACCAATATAGACGATAGCTACCGGATGGGTGTTGAAGTGGAGGGCGCCTACAGATTCAACGATATGCTTGACTGGTCTGGAAACCTGGCGCTCAGCAGAAATAAAATAGCACTTTTTGAAGAGCATTCTGACAAATATGACGAAGAGTGGAACTGGGTTGGTTATGATGTAAGTACCTATGAGGATACGGATATTGCGTTCTCGCCTTCGGTGGTCGGTGCCAGTAACTTGCGGTTTTCACCTGTGACTGGTCTGGCGTTATCACTTGAAAGCAAATATGTGGGAGACCAGTATATTGATAACACCATGAGTCCTGACAGGAAACTGGACGCTTATTTCATCAATGATTTAAGGGTCAATTATGTGGCGGAAATTCCGTTTCTGCGGGAGCTTGAAGTGATTTTTCAGGTAAACAATTTATTTGATGTGGATTACGAAACAAATGCCTGGGTTTATAAGGGGGTGGTAGGAGATGAGGGTCTTGTATCCATTGATGACGGGTATTTTACCCAGGCCGGAAGGCATTTTATGGCAGGATTGAATTTACGGTTTTAGCAAATACCGGAAACCTGCATAAAAAAACCACCACAAAGTTTCAAAGTGTGTAAAAAACTTTAACTTTGATGGTGGTTTTTTTATTAGCAGGGAAGCGCTTGTGGATGGTACAATGATAAAAGCCCGGGTTTTGGAATTCAATTATTTTTACACAATACATAATTATTTTGGTCATAATGTCTGACAGCTCTGTTTTGTTGATTGATGACGATCCGGTGGTGCGTTCTTTGGTATCCGGGATTCTCAGTAAAAAAGGCTATGAGGTTTTTCTCGCCAAAACCGGGGAAGAGGGCTTGCGTTTGGTTGAGAAACATAAGCCAGATCTGGTGATTACCGATTTTCAAATGCCAGGCTTATCCGGAATAGACGTAGTGGAGGCCATAAAACGTGCCGGTCCGCATGTCCCTGTCATTGTGCTTACTGCTCACGGTGATACTGCACTGACCATTGAATCTATTCAGGCGGGGGCATTTGATTTTATTGAAAAACCAATTAACCCCAGGGAGTTGCTTGAAACTGTAAAGAGCGGGCTGGAGTCTGTAGCCGCCTCAAGGAAAGCCTATGACTTATTGCCAGATAACCAAACCCGGGAATCAGAATATAACCTGGTCGTAGGAAAAACTACGGCCATGCGGGAACTTTTTAAAACAATCGGTCGATTATCGCAAAGCCGGATGAATGTTATGGTTAACGGTGAAACCGGTTCCGGGAAAAACCGGCTTACTCAGTTGATCCACAAAGTTAGTCCGAACAGCGAAGAGCCTTTCGTTTATTTCAATTGCCGAAAGCTCGATGGATCCGGAGATTACCCGGATGCCGGAGATGATGTTCCTGATCATTTGCACGATCTTTTGGTTAAGAAGTACCGGGAGGCTGGCGATGGCAGCCTGATTTTGGATGAAATCGGAATGCTTCCCCTGGAAATGCAGCATACGTTGCAGGATATTTTAAGTGAGCATCTTTATGAAGGGAAATCCCTTAAGACAGGAAAACCCCGGGTTATTTCCCTTACAACGGGGCTTGCCGGTGAAATGGTTTGGGAAGGAAAATTTTTGCAGGATCTTTATTACAACCTGAGCGTTTTTTCTTTGCATATTCCTCCGTTACGCAGGAGGAAAGAGGATATTCCAGAACTTGTCAAAAACCTTTTGCCCGAACTGAATTCCGAACTGGGTCGTAATGTAAGTCTTGTGGGCGAAGGGGTTGTGTCCTATTTGCAAGCCTATGACTGGCCCGGGAATGTAAGGGAACTAAAAAACATTCTCATGCAGGCCCTTGCGCTCTCCTATGGAGAGGTGCTTGAAAAGAAATACATTCATATCCTTGAAGATGCAACAGATAAAGGTTTACGCGAATCTCCTGAGGATCGTGGAGCTGTGAGTCTTGCAGAGGTGGAAAAGGAGCATATTGCCCATGTGCTTGGACTGACCGGATGGAACAAGCAAGAGGCTGCCCGTACCCTTGGTATTACCCGGCCCACATTAAATGCCAAAATTGAAAAGTATGGGTTAAGCAGATAGCTCTCCTGTTTGTTTTTGGGAAACGCCATTTGTAAAAAAAATTTACGAATGGCGTTTTTTTTGGCTACAGGCAAAAAAAATAATACTCAGGGTTGCAAAAAGTGCAGAAAAGGTAAAAAATAATCATGAAAATTTGGTCAAAAACAAAAAAGTTTACTAAGTTTGAATAAGCAAAACAATGTCAAGTAAAAAAAATTGACATGAATTGGCTCGCTGTCACCGGCTTTTGTTTATTCCTTTGCCTTCTGGGTTACTCGGAAGCCTACGGGCAAGCCAGTTCCAGCATAAGGTTGACCATCGTTGTTCACGAGTGTGAATCTGCACATGAAGTGGGTGATACCGGGTCTAAAACCACCTCTCTTTCCTCCGGCAGGCTGCAGGATCAGCGCAATACATTTCGGGATGCAAAGCCCTTGTCTTCTGAAGTCAGTTTATACCTGGATGCCGGGGAGGTAGTTAACACAATCGGATCCGGTGGCATGACCCGGGATGATAATGCGTTAGAAGAGGTGCAGGCATACCTTAATCAGGCAGAAGATTTACCCCCAGTCTATAATGAACCTGTCGAAGAAGGGGTATCATCCTCAATCATGACCAATGATGAGTCAGGAGACTACCGGGTAATTATGGAATACAACTGATTGTTGCTTCCCCGTTGCCTGGCTGTTTCAATTTCCGGTCTTTTCCTTATTCCGTTTGTCTGTGAGCTACGTAACCCCTCCATTTTTCCAGCACCTGTTGCATGTCTTCGGCAAGAGGCGCATCGAAGTGCATGTACTGACCGCTGATCGGATGGGTAAAGCCGAGGGTTTTTGCGTGAAGCGCGTGCCTTGGCATGAGTTTGAAGCAATTCTTTACAAATTGCCTGTATTTGGTGTAGGTGGTTCCCCTCAAGATCTGGTCACCCCCATAGGTGACATCATTGAATAGAGGACGCCGGATGTGTTTGAAATGGGCCCTTATCTGATGGGTTCTTCCTGTTTCCAGCCTGCACTCAACCAGG
>PWGY01000208.1 GCA_003554665.1 Bacteroidales bacterium
CAGTTGATGATGCCCCTGTAAGAGTCTACCCACAAGCTGTTCAGGTGGTAATTGTTGGGAACATGCTGGTAGTTGTACATGAAATACAGATGGTCGGTAGTGGCACCACTCAGGGCGATGTTGTCGCCGCCGTATTCACCGTGAAAGTGATAGGGGCGCATGAAGGTATTCTGTTTCAGGATGGCGTAGGTGCCCAGTGAGGCAGCCTCCAGGCCGAGCTCATCAGAAAAGACCATGTCGTCTGACAAGTCCTGAAACGGCTCTCTTTCAATGTCGCAGCTCCAGAAGCCGGCGAACAGAAAAGCGATAATCAGCAATTTTATTTTTTTCATAATACTTTATTCTTTGTCATTTTAAAAATCATTACAGGTCGACATTGATGCCAAACATGAAGCGCTGAGTGATCGGATAAAGTCCGCCTGCCTCAGGATCCATACCTGACCATTCGGTGAATGTGTAAAGGTTATCTGCGCTCAGATAAACCCGGGCATGGCTCATACCGAGCCGGTAGGCCAGGTTGTCTGGCAGGTTATAGGAAAGGGTTACGTTACGCAGGCGAACATAGCTGGCATCTTCCAGGAAGCGGGTGGAAGGCCTGTTTGAATCGCGGTTTCCGCCCATTACAGCTTTTGGATGTGTAGCAATATCACCAGGCTTTTCCCAACGTGACCAGTCGTCGGCCAGATTCATCTGGTTGAAGGTCGCGTAGTTCCCGTCACTGTCAAACAACTGACGGTCACTATTGTAACCATGGATGCCCTGAACAATGCCGATGTTGAATGAAAGACCGAAATCTCTGTATTGTATTCTGTTGGTGACGCTTCCCTCATAGTCGGGGGTACTGGTGTGACCGGTGTACTGCAGCGTGGCATCGCTGTAGCTGTTGGTCAGTTCTACCACCTCATTCCCATCTTCGTCTTCAACGATGCGCTCCCACAGGGGGTCTCCGTTTCCGGGATCCACTCCGTACCATACACGCATATAATAGGAATCCATGTCACGACCTTCTGAAATACGGAAGTTGCCTGATGAGATGGATTGTCCGTCGTAGAGGCTGATCACTTCATTTCGGTTTACCGACAAGTTAAAGCCCATGTTCCACTGCAGGTCGGGGCGCTGAATGATCTCAGGTTCGAGGGTCAGTTCCACCCCACGGTTCCGGATCTCTCCGATGTTGTCCCATACGCCGGTATAGCCGGTCAGTGCCGGAAGTGGTACATTGTAGAGCAAGCCTGCGTTGTTGCGCTGATAAATTTCAGCGTTGGCTGTCAGCCTGTTGAAAAGGCGGCTTTCAAGGGCCAGGTTATAGGTGGTGGTGCTTTCCCAGCTGATGGCGGGATTGGCAATCTGGTACGGACGGGCAGCAGGAATGCCTGCGTACTGTCCTGTCAGCTCGTAATAGCCCAAATGTGGAAATCCGCTCGGGGAGTTACCCACCTGACCGTAGCTTGCCGTGAGCTTCAGTACATTGATCCAGTCCATGTCTTCGATGAAATCTTCATGATGCATGTTCCATCCTGCACTGAAGGACCAGAAATTACCGTAACGCTGGTCTTCACCAAAGCTCGAGGCACCTTCGCGGTTGAAGGAGGCGGTTGCCATGTAAGTGTCGTCATACACATACTGAAGGTTGACAAGCATTGACTGACGTGCGCTTTGGTATTTGGCTCCGCTTACACTTGAGGCCGTTGAGGTGGCATTCAACACATTGAGTCCTGCTGTGATGCCGCGGCCGGTGCCGGATATGCTTTCACTGTGTGTGTCGCTGAATTCAAAGGCCACGAAAGCCTGCACTGAGTGAGCGCCAAAGTTATCCGAAAAACGGATCATCTGGTTACTCATCCGGTTGCGGGAGTAACTGGAACCTGAGGTCAGTGACCCGTCTGTTGCCATGCCTCCCGTAGACCGGGGGTCAGAATAGGACTCATCGCCGCCGAAGGTAAAGTGGATGTTATTCATGCTGGAAAAGGTGATCCGGTCTGTAATTTCCAGATCGGCACCAATGTTTGTCCGCAAGTTGTTGGAGCGGCTCTCGCCATAGTTAAACTGCAGGTTGTACAGGTAGTTGCTGTTGTCCCTTCCGAGCCAGTCGTAATCTGTGTCCGTGCCCGGTTCAATGGGGGTGCCATCTTCCCTGTAGGGGTGATCCCACGGAAGATAGGTGTAAGCATTGTACTGGCTGTGTTCCTGATTGTGGGTGTTGTTCAGGTTTCCTGATAAATTGGCTGTGATGCTTAGCCTCTCGGTGGCCTGAATATCCAGGTTGGCTATGGCCGAATATCTTTCAAACTCATAGCCCTTGATTGCGCCGGTTTCATTGTAATAGGTTCCGGACAGGTAGGCGCTCACCCTTTCTGTGCCACCATTATAGCTGAGGGTGTATTCATGGGCAACCCCATTCTGTGTGGCGATGTCGAGCCAGTCGGTATCGGTTTCCAAAAGCTGGGACCCGAACCATGGGCTATCGTTCCAGCTTTCATGATAATCATACAATTCCTCAGAGTTCATCAGGGAGAAATTACCCCGGTGTAAGCGGGTGAACCCGGTGTTGGAATGAAAACTGAGTTGAGAAACACCGTCTTCGGGTGATTTGGTCTGAACCAGGATCACACCGTTGGCAGCCCTTGATCCGTATAGTGCGGTGGCAGATGCATCCTTCAGAACGGTCATGCTTTCCACGTCGGCCGGGTTGATGTTGGGCTCACTGTGGCCCACTGGCACACCGTCCACTACCCAAAGTGGTGCATTGGAAGTATGGATAGAGCCCCGTCCGCGGATGTTGATATCGGCAGTTTCTCCCGGTCTTCCTGATCCGGTCCGGGCATATACCCCTGTAGCTTTACCTTGTAGCATAGAGGAAAGACGGGGGGTAAATACATCGCTGAGTTCATCAGCCGAAAGTCCCACTACCGAACCGGTGAGGTTGGAGCGCGGGGTCGATCCATAGGCGATCACCACTGTTTCGTCCAGCAAGTCCACAGTGGGTTCCATTTCTACATTGATCACTTCTCTGCCCTCAACGGGAATTTCTTTGGTGTCGTAACCGATGAAGGAGAACACCAGCGTGGCCTCCGCGGGAACGGTTAATGCATACTCTCCGTTCATGTCTGAAACAGTCCCGTGTGAATCGTCCAGCTGAACCACATTTACTCCGGGAAGGGTTTCTCCGGAGTTCTTATCGGTAACGGTACCGGTAACGGTGACTTCGTTGACCGCTGTGGCACTGGCCGCATTGGCACTGATTATACCGGAAAACCCCAGTAAAACAAGAAAAACCAGGGTGTGCAGACCATAAGTCGGCAACCAGTCAGGTTTTTTGTTGCGGAAGTTCTTCGCTTGAAAAACTTTGTTGACATTGTTATTCATAACATCTGTTGTTTTTATGTGTTTTATTGTTTTTTTGGTGAATCACTCCCTTACCTCAAATACTTCAATGGTGCTGAGGTGGGTCCAGGTGCCACTGCCATAAGTATCCAGGATACGAATGCGGAAATACCGGGAGGCGAAGTTTTCACCAAAAACAATTTCCTGCAGTTCTTCCACTGGCTCAACGGGGAGGTCTGTTTCGGATTCCCATACGGTTGTCCAGTCAGTTCCGTTGTCACTTACCTGAAAGTCAAAGTGATTGGGCCTGTCACCTATGCCACTTGGCTGACGGAATGTATAGCTGAAGCCACCGATCCGCTTTTCTTCTTCAAAATTGATCCTGATCCAGTGTGGCAAGGGTTCTACCCCCTCTGACCATGCCGAATGCCAGTAGGTTGAAGGGTCTCCGTCCAGCAGGTTTTCGTAAGGACCTTCGGTCGGCTCCTGTGTCCAGGCTTCAATCATGTCAGGGGTCAGTTCGTGAACAATGTTCCCGGCCAGTTCAGTTTCAAAAGTCATGGTTTCACCATAAGCTACCCCTTCTTCATTGGCCGCGTAGGCGCGAACATAATACAGGGTGTCATCATTGAGGTCAGTCAGATGACTGGTGAATTCCCTTTCTGTTACGCCATCAATGGTATAATCTCCGTCACTTGAATAATGATCGGATACAGTGGGGTTGTCGGATGTGCTCCATACTACTCCCATTGCGGTGATGTTGGTGCCCCCGTCGTCGGTAATTGTTCCCCCGCTGATGGCTGAATCGTGGGTAACATCCGTCACTTCAGCGGTCACTACCACAGGCAGTTCCCCATCATCTTTGCTGCAGGCCACAAAAACAATGGCAACAAAGCTCATTGCCGCCAGAAGCCATGCCAGCATGTGTTGTTTTCGGTTTCTCATAATTTTTTGATTTAGTTGTTGTGCAAATTTGTTGAAACATATTAAAAGCTTCACCCTAAAAGCTTATGAATGTTAAAAGATGGTGCAATATATTAAATAAATTTAAAAACAAAAAGAAAAAACAAAAAATTAACATTATATTTGTGGTACTTACATAAAAATTATTAACCTAGTATCAAACCTTATCGTATGAAACTCCTTCAGTATGCATTAATGATTCTGACATCGGCTTTATTTATTGTAATTCCTGTTTCTTGTAACGATGACAATGGCGATGCCTTACCTGATCCGGAATATTCTGTTTCCGTACCCACGGAGGGAAACGCCTGGCTGATCCGTAATCCGGATGCAGACTCCCCACAGGTAAGCAACCCGGGTGACTTAGCATGGAGCGACACCGAGCTGATCCTGCGGACCTATTTCAGGGTGGAAGAGTCCGGTGAACTCGATGTGGGATTACGTGCCAGGGTGGAGTCCGGGACTTCCGTTCTTGAGGCAGATTTTGCAGGTCAGACGGGCGAGTTAGAGCTGTCTGACCAGGCCTATACAGATTATTATGTGGGAACCTACGATATTGAAACGCCTGGTTATTATTATCTGGATATCAAAGGCATTAGCAGGGAATCGCTTGATTTTGCCGATGTAGGCCATGTTCTGCTCGGAGGGAGTGCCACCCACTCAGGCGTACATTATATGGATGAGGATTATTATTACTGGGGACGCCGCGGTCCTTCCGTTCATCTGACTTATGACATCCCGGATGAGGCATCGGAGGTACGTTGGTTTTACAATGAGGTCACCGTGCCTGAGCACAATGATGTGATCGGATCCTTTTATATGGCCAATGGTTTTAGGCAGGGATATTTTGGTTTTCAGGTGAATTCAGAACAGGAAAGAAGGGTGTTGTTTTCTGTCTGGAGTCCATTTGAAACAGATGACCCGTCAGAGATTCCGGAGGATAAGCGGGTGGAATTGCTGGAACAGGGCGAAGGAGTAACTGTGCAGGATTTTGGTGATGAGGGGTCAGGCGGACAGAGTTTTCTCCGCCATGACTGGGAAGCAGGCACCACTTATCGCTTTTTGCTTCGGGGAGAGCCTGCCGGAAACAACAGAACCGATTATACAGCTTATTTTTATGCCCCCGAAACCGGTCAATGGCAACTGATCGCCTCCTGGCGCCGGCCTGAGACAGACACCTTCCTGACGGGAATCCACTCCTTTCTTGAGAATTTCGATACCCGAACTGGCCCGCTTCCGCGGAAAGCCTATTACAACAATCAATGGATCAAGGACACTTCCGGTAACTGGTATGAACTGACGAGGGCGCGCTTCACGGCCGATGCCACAGCGCGTGACGAAGCAAGGCTGGACTATGCAGGCGGCTTTGCCGGAGAAGAGGAAGGATTCTTTATGAAGAACTGCGGGTTTTTTGATGAAACAACAGATATTGACACCTATTTTAAACGACCTCCGTTGAATGAACAACCGGATGTGGATCTGTCAGAATTGCCCTGAGGGGGTATGCCAACCCAGGTTGGTATGCCGGTAAGGGAAAACATTTTATTCCGAAAATAACACTGAAAGCAAAAAAAGCCCGGAATGCAAATGCACCGGGCTTTTTTGATTCATTATTTTGAGGAGGCTCAGACTGGTGAGGCAGAAAGACTTTGTTCTTGGGAAGGAACCCTGTGCATTTAAGAAACCCCGTTAGGTGGTTCGGATTCGTAATTTAATGTATGAACCCCAATGCCAAAATACCTGCCTAACAAGTTGTCTACAACAATGGGCAGGGTGCCGTAAAGCCCGGCTGCTTCCTTCAGGTCTGAAACCAATACCGTGGTATCCTGTTTAAGCCGTAGCATGGTATATTTGTTCAGTTTTTGCTGAACCGGATCTGTTACAAGGTTTCCTGCCTCAGACATTTCGCCACCAATGATGATGGCTTCGGGGTTGAACAAGTGTATCAGGATGGACATTCCTTTTGCAAGGTACTCACCTGCTTCCTCGATCAGTTCAATGGCAAAAAGGTCTCCCTGATTGGCAGCTTCTACAATTGTTTTCAGTTTGATCTTTTCAAGCTTGTTGTCTACGTTGGCACTGATGATGGAGTTCTTACCCTCTTTGATCATCTGCCTGGCTTTTTTTACAAGAGCCGTTCCGGAGGCAATGGTTTCCAGGCATCCGATTTTACCGCAATAACACAAATGGCCCTCGGGGTCCATCTGAATGTGGCCGAACTCACCGCTGAAGCCTGAATGCCCCTGGTAAAGCCTGCCGTTGATGATGATCCCGAGGCCTATGCCTGACCCGATGTTGATGAACAATACATCGGATTTGTTTCTGGCCAGACCAAACCAGGATTCGCCCACGGCCATGGCCTTTGTGTCATGCTCAATAACGGACGGGAAGCCAAATTGTTTTTCGAATACTTCGGTAAGGGGCTTGTTGCCAAATAGCGGGTAGCTGTAACTTATGTCCTTATTAATGTCTATCAAACCGGGAATCGTGACACCCAGCCCCAGGATCTCCTTTTTCTGAATGCTGTTTTTTTTCCATAGGCTCTCCATCTCCTTTTTCAGGATGGAAAGGATGTTGTCGGTGGTGTCCAGCC
>PWGY01000233.1 GCA_003554665.1 Bacteroidales bacterium
CTTTCAGGTTGAGCCCGGGTTCGATGGCGTTGATCAGTGCGGACTTGCCCACGCCTGAGTGCCCCGACAGCAATGAAATCCTGTGCCGGAGCAATTCACTGAACAGATCCAGGTTGATGCCATCCGTGGCCGAGGTGTGAAGGCAACGGTATCCGGCCGCCTCATAGACCTTTGTTAATTCATTCAGCTTGTTGCCGGAGCCAGTGCCGGAAATCAGGTCATATTTGTTGAATACGATTACGGCCGGAATGCTGTAGGCCTCACAGGTTACCAGAAAGCGGTCAATAAAGCCGGTGGAGGTCCTGGGGTAGGCCAGGGTGGCAATGATTACGGCCTGATCAATATTTGCTGCAATGATGTGTGTTTGCCGTGAGAGTTTTGTGGCTTTTCGGATGATGTAATTTTGCCTGTCCAGAATTTCTTCGATTACACCGCCCCCTTCCTCAGCATGCAGTCTTACCCTGTCTCCAACCGCCACGGGGTTGGTCGCTTTGGAACCGGAGAGTTTGATGCGGCCTCTGAGTCGGCAGTCTATCCGCCGGCCCTCTTCCGTCAATACCTTATACCAACTTCCCGTTGATTTGATTACAGTGCCTTCCACGAAGTCCTTTCCTTAATTCTTTTACTGTTGCCGGATGGTTGATTATGTGATAAAATTACTAATTTCGTGTAAATACACAATGTGATATGTCTATACAGGCAGCCAATGTTACAAAATTTTACGGGCAACAAAAGGCCCTGGATGATGTAAGTTTTCAGATCAGCCAGGGGGAAGTGGTGGCACTGCTTGGCCCCAACGGGGCAGGGAAATCTACCATGATGAAGATCATTTCCTGTTATTTGCCGCAGTCGGCAGGTCAGGTCAGGGTTTGTGGTTTTGATGTGGCAGAAGATCCCCGTAATGTCAAAAAAAGGGTTGGGTATTTGCCGGAAAACAATCCGCTGTATAATGATATGTATGTGAAAGAATACCTGATGTTTGCAGCCGGGGTCCATCAGCTCGGGCGTCAGGCTAAACAACGGGTGGATGAAATGATCGGGCTGACCGGGCTGGAGGCCGAGTATAAGAAAACCATCGGAACCTTGTCTAAAGGGTACAGACAACGGGTCGGGCTGGCCCAGGCGCTGATTCATGACCCGGAAGTACTGATCCTCGATGAACCCACCTCGGGGCTTGACCCCAACCAGCTGGCGGAAATCAGGGAGTTGATCCGTGAAACAGGGAAATCAAAAACGGTAATCCTTTCCACACACATTATGCAGGAGGGGGAGGCGGTTTGCAACCGGGTCATGATCATCCACAAAGGGCGCATCATTGCCGATGCACCCACTTCCGAAGTACGGATGCTTAATAAAGCAAGCCGCATTATCCGTGCTGAATTTGACAAGGGGGTGAATGTGGAGAAGCTGAAAGAAATTTCTGGTGTGATGGATGTGATCAAAGAGTCAGGGTCAGTTTACCGCATTCTTTCAGGAGCCGGGGGTGATCTGCGTGCGGAAATTTTCCGGTTTGCCGTAAACAACGACCTTGTACTCTTGTCGATGGAGCAACAGGATCAGTCACTGGAGGAAATCTTCAGGGAGATGACCGTATAGCAGGGGGTGAGATGCCCGGTCGTTCAATAATCTGCCTGGCTATCCTCCCGGCTTGCAGTCAGCCACGGCTACACCCTGCCCGGGTTTTGGTAATATTTTTTTTCCTTTATGTGCTCAAGAACCTTGTCAGGCAGAAGGTAACGGTTATCCTTTCCTTCTGCAAGGTCTTTCCTGATGCCGGAGGATGAAATTTCAATGCGGGGGGCTTCAATAAGCTTCACATTGGGCAGGTCGAGAAAAGGCGAGGCGGGTTTGTCAGACCGCGGATAAACATAAATGGTCAGCAGGGACAAAACCTCCCTGTAATTTTTCCATTGGTCAAATGCGTCCAGGTTGTCGGATCCGATAAGTAAAATAAAATCTCTTTCCGGATAAAGGGTCTTTAACTTCTTCAGCGTATTGATGGTGAAGGAAGGCTTATTCATGGACAGCTCAATGTCGCAGGCCCGGAATGAAGGGTTGTCTTCCACTGCGAGACGCAACAAGTTCAGCCGGTCTTCCTCGCTGAGCATCTTTTCACCGGTTTTGAAAGGGTTCTGTGGAGACAGCACAAACCACACATCGCGGATCGCTGTGTGCTGTACGAAATGTTGTGCAATGATCAGATGGCCGGTGTGCACCGGGTTGAAAGATCCGAACAGCAAGCCGGTGATTGGTTTTTTCATGATGCCGGTGGGTAATGGTTACTTCCGATAAATGCACGAACCAGGGAATCAGCCTCGCTGACGGCATCCTCCAGTTTGTCGTTTACCACCACCTGGTCAAAATCCCCGGCAAATGACAACTCATGCCTGGCTTTCCCCAGTCTCTTTTCCAGGCTTTCCGGTGTTTCTGTATTTCTGTTTACCAACCTGTTTCTCAGTTCCTCCATTGAAGGGGGTTTGATGAAAATGGCCAGTGTTCTGTCCGGAAATTGTTTCTTAATGTTTATACCACCGGCTACGTCCACATCAAAAACCACATGCTTCCCTTTGTTCCATAACCTTTCCACTTCGCTGAGCAATGTGCCGTAATAACTGCCCGGGTAAACTTCTTCCCATTCGAGGAAAGCACCCTCACTGATCCTGGAGCGAAACTCTTCCGGTGACAGGAAGTAATAATCCTTCCCGTCTGTTTCCCCTGGTCTCATGGGCCGGCTGCAGGCAGAAACGGAAAAGGCAAGCTGAGGCGTATTTTTCAGGATCTCCCTGACAATACTTGTCTTGCCAGCCCCCGAAGGTGCAGAAAAAACAATCAGTTTTCCTTTTGCGGCCATTACAGGATATTCATTAGTTGTTCCTTGATCTTTTCCAGTTCATCCTTCATCCGGACGACATGCTGTTGAATGGCCGCATCGTTGGCCTTGCTGCCGATGGTATTGATCTCTCTGCCAATCTCCTGGGTAATGAAGCCCAGTTTTTTGCCGGCTGAGATGCTTTCTGCCATGGTGTCCGAAAAATAATCCAGATGTTGCTCCAGGCGTACCATCTCCTCGGTAATATCAAACTTTTCGAGGTAATAGATCAACTCCTGTTCAAAGCGATTGGGATCCGGGGTGGCCACATCCTTCAGTTCCTCCAAAGCCGCGGAAAGCCTTTTCCGGATGTCTTCCCTGCGCTGCTTTTCCAGGGGAGGGATCTGGGTCAGCAAAGATTTTAGTTTGCCGATACGGTCCCGAAGGTCTTTTTCCAGATGCCGGCCTTCCGATTGACGGTAACTGATGGTGTCATCCAGGGCTTCTTCCACAGCCTGCTGCAATTGACCCCATTCTTCCTGGTCAAGGGTCTCTGTTTGCTGGGTATATACCTCCGGAAGGCGCAAAATGGCGGGTAACAGGCTGTCCGTTACAGGGATATCGTACTCACGGCTGAATGCTGTAAGTTCGAGATAATACTTTTTCATCAGCGATGTGTTCAGCGAGTAGGCGGCACTCTCGTCTTTGCTTTCTATCGTGATGAGCAACTCCACCTTGCCTCTTGACAATTTTTTGCCTAGCAATGACCTGAGTTCCTGTTCCTTGCTTTTGTAAATGTAAGGTAGTTTCAGGTTCACATCCAGGGTTTTGCTGTTCAGGGAGCGAATCTCAACTGTGAGGGTTTTGTGACTGTGCTGGCAGGTTGACTTGCCGTAGCCCGTCATGGATTGTATCATACGGATTTTTTTACAAATATAGCAATTGCGCAAAGGACTGAAGCGGAGAATCATCCCTTTTGCCATTAATTTGCTTAAATTTGACATTATGGGGGAGTTGGTCAGAAAAATATCGTTGGTTTTGTTGCTGTCGGTAACAGCTATTGGTTTATCCGCCCAGGATTTTCGTGGAGGTTTCCGGGCAGGGCTTACAGCCAGTGAGGTTTCCGGTGATGATGCTGGAGGCCCCGACAGGCTTGGCTGGTTTGCTGCTGTTTTTACCAATCGGGATGTGAGTGAAAACTCCCGCATACAGCTGGAAGTCATGTATACTCAGAAGGGAAGCCGGGTATTCCATGACCCCCACCATGATAACAACGGGCAGGAAGCAACAGCTTTCCTTGCCGTAGCCGATGACAATGGTGTTCCTGAGCCTCCTGTCGATGAATATCGTGATTACCGGCTTAACCTGCATTATGTGGAGGTGCCCCTGTTGTTCAAGTTTGACTTTTCCCCCATGATCTCCCTTCCTTACGCTGAGCGGTTGACCGGTGAAATCGGGCTTTCAGGCTCCACAGTGGTGAGGCATTACGAAGAGGATAAGGGAAGGGATATCACGGATGACATGGCAGATGAAAGGCCATTTTATGCCGCAGAGCTTAGCTTGCTTGCCGGGTTGTATTATCCTGTTCGTGAGGGGCTGGATTTTCAGCTCAGGTTCACCCAGGGGGTCACCCCTTTCCGTCCGCACCAGAGTGGGGCCACTACCTGGTACAACCGCGGACAGTATAATACGGTTTGGAGTTTCGGTGTGTCCTACCCTTTTTTCTCCCGCTAAACAGCTGCCATATTATCTTAACAATTTCTTTATTGTCTGCTTGTTGAAAATTTGGCAGATTGGATTACTTTTGCACCGCAATCAAATCTAAAATTTTACTAAACCAATCCGACAAATGAAACTAAAAGTTCGCATCTTTTCTTTGTTTGCTTTTTTACTGATGACAATCAGTACTTTGACCCTTTCAGGACAGGCGCCTGTGGGGGCAAGCTTCAACGGTGTGGTTCGCGATGCCGAAGGCATTACCCTTCCGGGTGCCACCGTGGTTGCGGTGCATGAGCCTTCCGGTACTGAGTATGGAACCATTACAAGAAGCGATGGTCGTTTTAACCTGCGAAACGTTCGTGTGGGCGGGCCTTATACCGTCAGGGTGTCTTTTGTAGGCTACAGTTCAGCTGAGGAGGAGGCCATCCACCTGGAACTGGGCCAGGAGTACACCATCAACTTTGACCTTGTGGACGAAGCTGTCCAGCTTGGTGAAGTGGCTGTATACGCACAGCGTGATGCCCTGATCTCAGGCAACCGTACCGGAGCCCGCTCGCGTGTAAGCCGTGAGCAGCTTGACGCAATGCCTTCCATAAGCCGGAGTATTCAGGATTATACCCGGCTCAGCCCCCAGGTAAGCGGCAACAACATTGCCGGCAGAAGCGGACGGAGGAACGCCATTCATATCGATGGGGTGACTTTTGATGATCGCTTTGGCCTTGGATCCGATGCCATCCCTACCATCGGCAACCCCATTTCACTTGATGCCATTGAAGAGTTCCAGGTAGCCATTGCCCCCTATGATGTAAGGCAGGGCAATTTTACCGGGGGTGCCATCAATGCGGTAACCCGTAGCGGTACAAACAAGCTGGAGGGTTCGGCCTATTTCTACGGGCGGAACCAGGACTTTATCAGTGGAGACCTGATGGGAGATGAGAGCCCAATTGAGGATTTTTCTGAGTACCAGACCGGTTTGCGGCTTGGAGGCCCGATTGTGGAAGACAATCTGTTCATTTTTGTCAATGCAGAGATCAAAAGGGAGAGCAGTCCGTTGTTTGATTTTGAAGAATCCCAGTTCCGCGGAACCACTTCTGACCTCGACGAAATCAGGTCGATAGCCCGGGATGTATATGGGTATGATCCCGGCGACTATGACCGCATGACCCAAAATACCGACGACTGGAAAGTCTTTACCAAACTTGACTGGAATATTTCCAACGTCCATCGCCTGACCTACCAGCAAAACCTGGTTAACGGATATGACGACAGGGGTATCTCCCGTGGGTTCGATGCTTTTTCCCTGTCAAACCGGCAATACCGCCAGCGGGGCAACCAGAGCAACTTCTCCCTGCAGTTGAACAGTGCATGGTCGGAGAATTTTATTTCAGAAGCCAAGGTGGCCTACACCAGGCTGAGGCAGGAAGCCGATTACGGAGACGATCCCTTCCCCTCTGTGCGGGTTGAAACACCTGACGGTTACAACGTGGACTTCGGCGTTGAGCGTTTCCGCCATGCCAACGAGCTGGATCAGGACTATTTTGAAATAACCGCCAACATGACCTATTTTACCGGCGACCATAGCATTACCGTCGGTACCAACAACTACCTGAACAATTTCAGGAACCTGTTTATTCAGGATGCGTTGGGTGAATATACCTTCTCCAATGTGTTTGATGCTGACGGCGACCTGGTTCAGAGCGGGATTGATCGTTTCCGGGAAGCCGCACCCAACAGGTACCGCTTCAGCTACTCAACCGACGAAGACCAGTTTGGTCGCTTGCCGGAAGCCAACTGGGGCTATAACACCTTTGCCGTTTATGCCCAGGACGAGTGGCAGGTCAACAATAATTTAAACCTGACCATCGGACTGCGTGCCGACCTTACGGTATTTACCGATGATCCGCCCAGTAATCCGACTTTTTCCCAGGATTTTCCGCAATACGACACCGGCAATGTGCCTGATCCTTCCCTGCAGCTGAACCCCCGTCTCGGATTTAACTGGAATGATGGAGAAACGCAGATCCGCGGTGGTCTGGGACTCTTCTCGGGCGGTGAGCCTGGTGTATGGCTCTCGAACCAGTACAGCAACACAGGTGTGGATTTGGCCAGACTGGATGTGCGCCGCACATTCGATCCCGGATTCTTTACGCCTGACGTATACAATCAGCCGCGTCCCGGTACGGCGGATGGCCTGGATCCAATCCAGACCACTGAAGTAAACATCACCGACCCCGATTTCAAGATCAACCAGATTTTCCGTGCCAACCTGGCCGTGGAGCAGCGCCTGCCCTGGGACCTGATTGGTACCGTTGAGGTGTTGTACTCCAACAACC
>PWGY01000128.1 GCA_003554665.1 Bacteroidales bacterium
AACTCCGCACCACCGATGCCCGCCTCCATAATATGGGCCTGTATCATTTCAATGGTATCCAGCTCTGCCACGATACCCTTTATGGTCTCAAGTGTTTCCCGGTAGGAAGCGGCGTCTTCTTCATTCAACCCCTCAGGGAAAGACCGCTCAAACTCCTTTTTCCTTTCCACCAGGCCCAGGTTGTGGATGCCTTCACGCTCACCCCTCCAGCGCAGCAGGTGGTTCGATGCACTTGCATGCAGGTCGGTATACTTCACCCAAATATCCTCATCGGCAGCCATGGCCTCTTCCATGATATCCACCTTTTCACCCCTGATGTTGATGGAGTGATAATGGGTTACATCAGCCATTTGCCTTACCGCGGCCGAAGTCAGAAACTGCATGGTGGAGCCGGGGAACCCAAACAACATCGTAAAATCCCCTTCGTCAACACCCTCCGTGGATACCGACAGATGCTTCTGCGGGTAAACCGGCATGTCCAGTTCTTCATGATAGACCCTTAAAAGGGCAAAATCGGCCGATTGCCGGGGCCACTGC
Source organism: Bacteroidales bacterium (assembly GCA_003554665.1). Next base: position 538 of record PWGY01000128.1, read on the forward strand.
CAGTTGTCGCGGTTACCGCCGAATTTGCCGATTTCCATTGGGGGTACGGCCACCAGCCTCACATCATTATACACCCGGTAAACCTCCATGTAATACTGGTTGCCCGAGAAAAAACTCCTGATATTCACGAAATATTTTCCGTCTTCCCCGTGTTCTTCGGCAAGTTCCCGGCCCCGTTCGTTCATGATATTGTTGTGCTGCCCGGCCGGAATTGTATCAAAACCAGCAGTGATCACATCTGTGACATCCTCTATGCGAACCATCCTGGACACGCTCAAACCTTCAGCCTGCAGCTCATCTTCCTTTGATTCTGCAAGGAAACCATCGCGAATGTAATTGTTGTCGGCACTGCTGTGCTGCTGGATAAACCTGAGAGCCAGGTGATGGTTGGTCAAAATCAGGCCGCCCTCTCCGATAAAGGCCGCAGAACCGAAAAAACTGACCGGGTTGTCGGTGGGGCCCATCCCCAGCACCGCGTCATGAATGCTGGGCTGATCCTCATTATACAATTCCGATTCAGGTAACATAAGCCCTGCCTTTCGCATATTCTCAAGGGTCACCGCGTCGAGCTCCGAAGGCATCCACATGCCTTCATCTGCCTGCAGAAAAAAGATTCCGGTAAAAAACAGGATGATCGTCAGATGTAGTTTTCGCATTTCTTTAAAGTGAGTTTTGCATTTTGCCGCCCGGTTATGGTTACAATACCCCTAACCCGCCTGAGACCACGGGCAGGCGCCTGTAGCTGGCACCGGGCAATTCATATTAATTGGTTCAGTGTATTCAACTTTATTGTTTCAGTGTATTCAACATGTACTGGTAATGGGCGGCCAGCTCTCCGCCTGCCCGGCTTGCTTTTCGTTCAAGGTCATTTTTGATGATTTCGATGTGATAATAAAGTGCCGGCAACAGTACATTTTCAACCACTTCATAGTCGTTCTGGTTGTCGAGAATATGCCTGATCTGCTTCACCGCCTCCAGCTGCACATTTTGCACAGAGCGGTTGATGCGGCGGCCATGGTCAGTAAATACCAGGGTCGTCAGATCTTCCAGGTAGGCATGAATGGAATAAGGGTTGTCAGACATGGAAGCCGATTGCCTGAGGTGATAAAATTTGTCGCGAGAAAACAGCGTTTCCATGGTGGATCGCTGCAGGGCAAAAATCTCAGCTTCATTGCTGCCGATTCTTGCGGAAATGTCGACGGGATCCATCCAATCAAACAGGGTGAACAGCTCATCAAGGATAAACTCCAGGGCGTCGCGCTGCCGCTGCTTTTCAACAGGCCGGTTCAGGCTGCCGTCGGCCGCATACACCCCCTCAAACTGATATATCCCCCCGATCTGGGCTTCAGCATGGCGCAGGTAGTGCCCGTACTGCCGCATCAGTGCATCGTGCATGGAGGTGAGCCTGCGGTAATCCCCGCCGTCTATCTCCATCCATTCTACCATGTTTTCCAGAATCACGCGTGCATTTTCCGCGCCATAGCGGCCCGCCTTTACCACATCGTTGCCCAGTGCATCCGACTGCGACGACGGATCGGACACAGAGCGGTTTCGTCTGAACCAGTAAGCCGGGTCATGGCTCACTTCCTCAATCCAGCTGTTGAGCACGGCCACCTCCTCAAACGGATCAGCGGCTTCAGGAATGGGCTGGTATCCGTATTTGATGGCAAACATATCGTAAGGCCCCAAAATGGGCGGGGTAAACTTCACCCCCTCGTCGCCGGGCTGGGCAATGTAATTGTTGCGGGCATAGTCCATGATGGAAGCACAGCTCCCGTGTGCCTGGGTAAAGGTGGCAGACCTCAGAGAGTCTGCCGGGAAGGCGTAATGCGAGCGGAAATTATGCACCAGGCCAAGGGTATGACCCACCTCATGGGCAATGGCATACCGGATGGTTGGCCCCATCACATCATCAGCCACCCGGGCGCCCCTCACCCCTTCGTTGGCCGCGGCAGTTTGTACAAACAGCCACTCATAAAGCTTTTCAGTTACATTGGAGTACCAGGCCACATCGGCCTGAATGATCTCCCCCGAGCGGGGGTCGATCCACCGCTGCCCTTCGGCATTGGCCGAGGCAGTGGGAATGTAGATGATCGTATTGGTCAGGATGTCGTCCGGATCAAAATCCGGGTCATCCGGAAAGTCTTTTGCCACAATGGCATTCTTAAACCCGATGGCCTCAAAAGCCAGTTGCCAGTCTTCCACACCGGCCCTGACGTAAGGGAGCCATTTTTTGGGGAACGCCTCATCAATATAAAACACAATGGGTTTGGCGGGTTCAACCAGCTCACCCTTTTGAAAAGCCTCCATATCCTCTTCGCGGGGCTGAATATCAAAACGGCTGATATAAGCATAACGCTCCACGCTCAGCTGATCCGAGCCAAAACGCCGCTGCCCGTCATTGAAGTAGCCGACCCGGGGGTCGTTCAGCCTGGGTTGCATCGGTTCTTCGGGCAGCAACAGCAGCGAGCGCTGCATGATGGCCAGAAAAGGCTCCCTGCCACGAAAGCCCAGGCGGGTTCTGATCTCGATATTTTGTTCAAAAGCCCTGACATCTAAAAAACTGGTCAGGGCGGGGTTCAGTGTTCCCGGCCTTGCCCTGTCGGCAAACGGGGATACCGGATTGACCGGCTCATTCAGAAAACCGGTAAAATCAATAACCACGCTGTTTTCGGTGCGATGCTGTATGGAATATGCTTCAATTACCGGCACCAGGTTGTTGCGATCCACTGCCTTTTTTACCGGATCATCTTCATCGGCGTGTTCATTGGACACCAGCTGATGAAGGTACACCTGGTCCTCATCTGCGGTAAAACGAATCAACAAAGGGTTATGACGCATCTGCCCGGCCGCCACATGCCGGCGGTTGCTGGTCAGCTCAGCAGCCCTTGCCCCAAGCAGCAGATCCCTCCCCATGATGGAGTCTGGGATCTCAAAATAGATCTTGCTCTCACTAAAGTGCACGGTGATAAACCCCTCAGCAGACTCACGGATCTCTTCCTGTAAACGCTCCGGGAACTCCTCGTTTTGCCCGTTCAAAGCAAATGTGGCAGCATTTCCGCAGATCAGCAAAAGCAGGAAAAACAACAGGGGACTGATTTTCATAACCGAAAGTTAAAATTTTTAAAGAGCTCCCCGCCATGGCCTAAAGACGCCATGACAGGGAGCCGGTTGGCACCGGTACAGTTCCGGGGCCGTCAATTATTCATTAAAACGGGGTATAGCGGATCCTGATGGTGTATGTATCGCCATCCCTTTCAGTATAAAACTCAGGATCAACAGAAAAATCAGGATCTGATACGGTAAAAGTGGCATCAAATACAATCACACCGGTGGCGGAGTTGAATGTTCCCTCACTTCTCTCAACTTTTACCTCAACTTCGGTTACATTGCTGGATTCCCAGATCCGGCCTTCGGTTTCCTTAGAGTCGGGGTACCATGCACGGTAGCTGTTGCCATCTTCGTCTTCCAGGCTTTCATTCCAGTCAAAACCTTCTCTGATCTTATAGATCGGAATGGTTTGTTCGGGAATAATTACCACCCCTTCACTTGCATCTGCTTCGGTAGCCACAAAACGGATCCAGCCATCGTCGCCCGAAGACACGTAGTTTCTGGCATACCTTGCATCATTGTCAAGGAAACGGGTCAGGCCAAGGAGGTCCTGACCGCCATTGATCTCCCAGCGATCCTGCGATGGAGCATTGACCCCGGGGAAGCCTTCCTGTCTGTGATAGATATTGATCACCTCTTTCCATTGGTTCTGATCATTTTCCGCATAATAAAAATGGTGCTGACCGGAAAAGATGGACCAGTCTTCATCTTCAGAATCCCAGTAATGCCTCCTGAGTCTGTAGGCAGGCAGGTCAGTTCTGAAACTCAGGGAAGAACCCGAAGCAAAGAAATGCTCAAATTTGGCATCTTCATTGAACCAGGCTGAAAGGTCCACCTCAGGATCAATCAGGTTCACAATTACCTGGTTGGATGACTCACTCACCGCATAATCGGTAACCAGCGGATCGGCAAAACCAATTTCAAAGGTCTTGTCGACGCCCAGATCGTGGTTGTTTTTCAGATGAATGGTAAAGCTGGCGCTGGTTTCGTTGGCAGGCAACATAAGCTGGTGGTCTTCTTCCAGGCCGGACACTTCGTAATCTACGCCTTCAGTCAGGGTACCGTCGGTCAGGTCAATGGCAATGGGCAGTTCCTCGCCAACCGGTTCGGTAATACCCACAGAGACTTCATATTCGCCTTCCAGGTAGGGGTTGGTCTCCACGTTTTCAATCGTGAAAGATACTTCCGGTGCGTCAGACGGGGGCGTCCTGTTGTCCAAAATGGTCACGGTAACCTGATGTGACTCAGTGGACACGTCATAATCTTCGCTGGATTCCAGGCTCAGGATCAGGCTTTCGTCTTCCCCAATGGTTGTATCATTGATCGGGTTGATAAAAATCACAGCTTCATCCTCACCGGCTTCCATGGTAACCGAACCATCCAGGGCTTCGTAGTTTACCCCCTCTTTGGCGGTACCCGACACGGTATAACGGATCTGGTATGCTTCATTGATGGTTTTGTCGGCACGTACCACAATTTGCAGCGAAGAGGTAGAGTTCTCCTTGATTTCTGCCGTGGTTTGTTCAAAGGAAACCACAGGCGGCTCCGGATCGTCTTTTTCACATGCCGTGAAGGCAAACGCCACGATTGCCATCACAAATAAGCTAAAAATCTTTTTCTTCATGAGATTGTGTTTTTGATTAAAAAAATGTTGAATTGGGTAATTATTGATTGGATTGTTCATCAGTAGCCTTCATTCTGTGTCATCTGGTTATTCAGTGAAATGGCACGCTGGGGTATGGGAAGCACGTAGCGGTAATCTCCATACTCCAGGTTGCGGTTCATGGTGGCATTCACGTCTTCGCGTTCCACATTACGTCCCTTCCGGGCAATGTCAAAAAAGAGGTGACCCTCAATGGCAAGTTCCCTCCTGCGCTCCTGAAAGATCTCCTCGCGCAGGGCATCGCCTGTATAATTCACACTGGGGGCATCGGGGTTGGCACGCCTTCTGACCGTGTTCAGATCAGACCGGGCCTGAACTTCATCCGGGTTGGGCTGATTCACCGCGGCCTCCGCCCTTATCAGGTACATCTCTGCCAGGCGCAACACCGGAATATACCGGTCTTTGTTGCCGTCGAACTCAGCATACTTCCGGGTGATCATCCCGTCCAGCTGATGTGCGTAATACTCAGCCCTGCGGTCATTCTCATCGAAAAGGTCCAACAGGTCGTTGCTGATTACCAGGTAATTGGTGCTTCTGCTGTCGCGATCACCCATGATGGAGGCCAGCGGGGCTCCGCTGCTGCGACCTTCGTTATTGATCACAAACAGATCTTCACTGGAAGGATCATTGCTCAGGAAACGCTCCACAAAATTATCGTGGGGCTGAAGTGAAGTACTGGAACTATTGATCACCTCACTTGCATAGGCCCTGGCATTGTCATAGTCTCCCTGGTACAGATACACCCGGGCCATCAGCGCCTGCACACTCCTTTTGGAGAAGTAGGCCACCGAATAATAGTTCATGGCACCCGTAGCATAATGTTGTGCCAGGGAAGTACCGATATGCTCCTCGGCAAACTTCAGGTCGTCCAGAATGCGGTTGTAATTCCGGAACAGCGGGTCGCGCCCGAAATGCTCATTGTACCCAAGCACATGGTCAATGTAGGGAACACCGGGGTGCTGGGCATTCGCGGAATACCTGTAGGGCTGAGCAAACAAGCGGGTGAGGTCGAAGTGTGCCAGGGCGCGGAGGGCCTTCGCCTCTGCCAGGATCTGGTTGATCTCCTCTTCCGTGGCATTCTCCACATCAGGGACATATTCAATGATGTTGTTCACTGCCATGATCACCTCGTAAATCTGCCGGTAGGTGTTGTCGGTGTAATCACTTTCCGGATCTTCCGAGTGATTGAATTCATAAGAGGGTATAAAATAAGCACTCATGGGATTGGAATTGTCGAGGTTGTGCACCTTCAGGTTCCCTCCCTTGATGTCAGGCACCACCATCATGTTTCTACCGTAGTAATCGCCGCTGCTCAGCATGTAATACACACCACTCAGAGCTTCGGCATTTCCCTTTATGGTGCTGAAAAGCTGGTCGTTGGAAATTCGGGTCTGTTCATCCACATCCAGAAAATCACTGCATGAGAACAGCATCAGCAAGGCGGCCAAAGGCCACAGCCTCATGCGAGAACCGGTTTTGAAATATTTTTTAATGGTCATTGTTGCAGGTTTTTCTAGAAATTAATTGAAAATTCAAGTGC
>PWGY01000006.1 GCA_003554665.1 Bacteroidales bacterium
ATATGGTGGGGATGTATAAAACAAACAACGGGCTTGACCTGCAAGGTGCAGGAACCCTGGCTGAAGGTGTAAATATTGCTGAGCAATTGGCGGAAAAAATGAATTTCCCGCTCAGGAAAACCACCGCAGACATTGCACCCCGCACTGACACCTGGCCTTTCGGAGAAACCGGCATCCCGGCCATACATGCGTTTACAAGGCTCAAGTCACCTTATCATGAGCCGGAAGACACTTACGACCTTCTGGATTATGATGGAATGGCCAAAATCACCCGCTACCTGCAGGCGTTGGTAACTGAGTATTCAAACCTTTCTGAACTGGCCCCCTCCCGGCGTTTCGCAAGGATGCAACGTCCTTACGGGCTGAGATTGAACGCAGGTGCCCTCGCATATGCCGGCAGTTCCTACCATGAATACTCGGACGAATTCTTCAGGGCAAATAATGTGTTTGCCTTCAGCACGGGGGTTTTTCTGCAGTTGCATGTGGGAGAAAAATTCACCTTTCAACCGGAAGTTCTATATGACTTTAACGGAAGCGATTCGGAACAAGGGACTTACCGTCGTCACTCTATTACCATGCCAATAAATTTTCAGTACAATATTGCCGGTGAAATGAGGGGACAGGTTCGTTTGTACCCTTTCGCAGGAGCTTATTACAGGTACAACCTCTCAGGAAAAGAAGGTGATCAGACATTGGATTTCGGTGATCATCATCCCCGTCAGGAGTGGGGTATGAATTTCGGTTTAGGAGCAGACATCATGATGGTACACATTGCCTATACCTGGCGACGGAGTATTACCAGTATTTCAGAACACTCCGGCAGCGATATACAACAAATCGGAAGTTATTTTAGCATAGGCTACAAATTCTGACAACCATTTCGGACTCCAACCCCTACCAATTAATGCTTTCGTGCAGCCAGTCATCATCGGGCCAGTATGAAGGGTGATAATCGATATACACGATCGTGGGATATGCCAGTTTTTCCAGTTCTTTCAAAAACTCCAGCCATTCATCCCATTGATCTGCGACCTTCTTTCTCTCACCTTGTTGCATACGTTCAATATTCCTTTGCGCAGCCTGTCCCTGGGAGGCAGCAATTTTTTCCATCAGGGCAGCAGCTTCCTCCATTCTCCCCTGTGCCATGAGTTGCTGGGCCTCTTCCATAAGATCCTCGGCATCAATGGCCTCCCCTGCCTCCGGATCCAGTTCGCCCTGATACTGCCGGTGTAATTCTTCGTCCCTGGTCATATGACTGCCATCTGCCATGGTTCTTTCTGAGAAACCAAAAAACGCATGTTCAAGATAACCATAACGCCCGCACAGTTCGTTGAAATCATTCCTGTCATACAGCTCCAGTTCTCTGTGCATTTCCCTGAAGGGCCGGAAATACACCGAAGTACAATTCCGTGACTCCTCAGTTCGGATACTTCGCACAGAAACTCCCGGTTTATCGGGAATGTCGTATACCTTCAATATGCCCAAAGCTTCCACTTCTACAGGCAACAATTCGGAATGGTAATGATTGCCACTTTCAATGGCTTCCATCTCACCAATCTTCTGCCGGTAAAAGGCCACAACTTCATCCACCTGCAAAGGAGAATAAAGGGCCACCGTGAACCCACGTTCAGGGATATTCTCTGCTGAAGGAGCCGAGCCCTCACCATACAGAATGGCATCAGGCGGAAAAGGAGCAAGTAATCTGCTTTCCTGTGAAAACGCTGTCAGGCTTAAAATAAGCACCAGTATTCCTGTACTGATTGCGCAGGTAATTTGTGTTTGCATGATTGCTGATTTTTTATGGCTGAATCAATCTAAACAAATGTATAAACAAATCAACTGCCACGCAAACAGTCTAAACAATATATGTTTTTATCTAAATTTTATCACCTCTTTGGGGAACTTTGATTCGACAGCTCAAACAAAGTAAATCTTCATAAAAAACAGAATAGAGCAAGCCTCATTGTGTCAGAAAATTTCTGCGCTGAGCTCCCCGGTGGATTTCAGGTACATGGTTCTTCGAAGCAGCACGGAAGCCTGTGCTTCAATATGATCACTCTTCGCAGATTGCCACTGTGCCTGAGCCTCAAGCAGATCAACCAGGGTTTCCATCCCCTGATCAAACATGTCCTGGCTTGTTTCCAGGTTCTCTTCAGCCTGTTCCAGGGCCTGGCTGGTGAGATTTAACCTTGTAATCGCATCCTCCAGTTTAAATCGATTCCTGGCAATATCCAACTTTAATTGATCCCCCGCATCTTCCTTCTCAATTCGTGCAGCTTCAGTCTTCAGCCGGGCCACCGACAACTGATTCCTGCTTTCGTTCCAGTTAAAAACGGGGATTCGGATCATTGCCATGGATGAAAATGCAGCACTTTGGACCGAACTCCCAACAATTTCCAGACCGCCAAAGTAATTATACCCTGCGCTGAGTCCAATGCTGGGAAGCATATCCGCCCTGACCATCCTTTCATGGTATCTGCCAAGCGAAACGGATTTTTCAAGCATCCTGTACTCCGGCCTGTTTTCCGGGCCCGGATCCTCCTGCAAAAGACCTGAAAAATCAAGACTTTCCGGTTCAGGCTTTTCAGTAGTCCGGATCTGGGTGTCCAATGGCAGCCCGATCACCCGGCACAGATCCATCCGGGCAAGTTCTGTCCCGCTGCTTGCCTGCTGCACCATCAGGATCGCTTCGTTTCGCTCCACCCGTGCTTTCAGCAATTCATTCCTTGTGATCATTCCTTCTTCCAGACTCTCTTCAAGTTTAGCCTCCAGCTCATCTAGAAGCTCCTTGTATTCAACAGCTGCCAATTTCTTTTCCTGAAGGGTAATATACCGGTAATATGCTGCATCAGCCAATGCAACAACCTCTGAATGATTAAGCTCAATATCCAGCGAGTTGACCTCCGTTGCTTTTTGGGCCATCCCTCTGGCAGCCCGGATCCTTCCTCCCATATAAACTGCCTGTTCCAATTGTGCTCCGGCCATTGTAATGCCCGACAGCCCTAAATCCACATCGAAATCAGTCAGCAACTCTCTGATAATATCGCCCAATCCCCCCTCAAGATCCAGCATTGATTCTGGTGATACCGTGAATTCTACTTTATCCGGCGAATAAAAATACAGGCCTGATGCTGAAAATTCAGGCAAATGGGCGGCCCAGGCAATTTTTTCCTGCAGTTCTGCCTGCTCCAACTGGTTTTCGGACAGCTTAAGCTGGTTTGAATGAGCCAATGCCATTTGGCGGCTTTTCATTCTGTCAAGTTCAACTGCACCAGCCCTCGTATATCCGTTACTGATTAAAAGAATAAGGACAAGCAGCTGCAATGCAATGGAAAGTATTCTGGTCATGGTATGGGCTTTATGGTTTATAAATTGAAGATTCAGCAATCATTCTGTATTATTTCTGCCTGCCAGGATTCCCGCTGCATACTTACCACACACTTTAAGGGTTTGGTAATCACTTTGATTCATATCGTGCCCGGGCGGATACCCTCCTCATCAACTCCTTCTCATTAACAACTCCATTTTTGCTGCTTTCTGCAGGTGAATGATGTACCTTTTTCACAGATTGCTTTGATCCCGAATCATTTTCTGAGTCCTTACGGGAGCCAAGCCGGTACAGCACCGCATACCATACCGGCATCATCATCAGGGTGATCAGTGACCCCAGAAACAGGCCGGACATCATTGTAACTGCCAGTGATCCGAACATATCATCATTGAGCAAAGGTACCATCCCCAAAATGGTTGTCAGCGAGGCCATCATCACAGGACGGAGGCGTGAAGCTGAAGCATCCATCAGGGCTTCATACCTCTCTTTCCCTTCTTTCAGCTGATAGCCCACTTCTTCCAGCAGGACAACACCGTTTTTGATCATCATCCCCATCAGGCCCAATGCACCGACTATTGCAACAAAACCAAACTCCCTTCCTGTCACAATCATTCCGGGAACAATGCCGATAAAAGCAAGCGGAAGACTTAGTATGATAATCAAAGGTTTGATATAATTGTTGAACAGCAATATCAGGATGGCTATCATCAACACAATGGCAAGCGGAAGATTCTTGAACAGGTATTGCTGGGATTCTTCGCTGGCCTCATATTCTCCGAGCCACTTCATACGATAGCCGGGAGGCAGATCAATTGACTCCACACCCTCCACGATACTGCTGCGAACTTCCTCCGCAGTTACCCCCGCAACGGGGTTGCACTGAACCTTGATCGCACGCTGTCCATCGTATCGTCTGACAACCGGCTCCTCCCATGAATAATTCATATCATCCACCACCTGATGCATAGATACAGCACCCAACCCGGCCTTAAGTAATTCCAGGGGTTCCTGAAGGCCGCTTATGATGTCAGAGATCATCCGGGTATCAAAGACGATCCCGGAAGGAATGACCCTGAAAACAGGAGCAGAAAACAGCGATTCAGCTTTTTCACCCGTTTCTCCAACGAGCTGCAGATACATGGGAACTGCCCTGTTGCCCTCATAAAATGTACCCAGGGGAAAGCCTTCCGTAGACGCGAGTGTCGACAAAGCCACGTCAGAGCGGGAAACACCGGCCTGCCCCGCATTCATTTGGCTGAATCCAGCCACCTTCTTTTTTGCAGCAGGCTCCCAGTTATTGGTAACCAGTATGGCATCAGGCTCTTCATTCATGATCTTTTCAGCTTCTGAAGCCAGTGACTTTAAAACCCCCGGATCCGGACCTGTAAACATCACTTCAACAGGAAACTCCTTATACATGAAGTTGTACTGCAACACCCTCACATAAGCCTGCGGGTAATACATTATCAGGTAATCCTGAATGTCCCTGATCTTTTCCAGAAGTGCAGGATAACTTTTGAAGTCTACGATCAACTCCCCATAACTCATGGAAGGTTCAGCCATATGACGCACCAGGTTGTACCGGGAGGGGGTTCCTCCCAAACTGGCAGTCACATTGGTAACTTCGGGTTTTGCCATTAACCAGTGCTCAATCTCCGAAAGGTCACTGTCCACTTTTTCTATCCTGGTTCCGGCAGGCATTCTGTATTCTATATACAACTGGCTGTAACTCATATCCGGAAAAAAAGTGCGCGGAACATACCGGAACATGAAAACACTCACTGCCAGTAATATGGTTACAACAATAACCGATATCGTTTTATGCCATAACAAGTATTTGAGAAAGCGCCTGTGTATGCGATAGATCCTTCCGGAATAGGGTTTTACTTGTTGCTTTCGTGTACCTCCGGTGCCATCACTGACAGCCCTGAACTGAAAGGCGGCCATCAGTGGGGCCTGGGTAAGTGCCAGTACCCAGCTCAGCAGCAAGGATACTGCCAGCACAATGAACAGGTCGCGCACATACTCACCGGCTGTATCGGGTGAAAGAAAAATCGGAAAAAAAGCCAGGATGGCGATCAGGGTTGCCCCCAGCAAAGGCCAGGCAGTTTTATGAACTGTTCGGACAAGTGCCCTGTCTTTTTTTACCCCGCTTTGTATGTCAGAATATATTCCGTCAACAATGACAACAGCATTGTCTACGAGCATACCCATGGCCACAATGAATGAACCCAGCGATACCCTCTGAAGTGTTCCTTCAAGAAGGTTTAAAATGGCCATTGAGCCCAGGATGGTCAGCAAAAGGCCACTTCCGATTATAAAACCACTTCGCCACCCCATGGCAATCATCAGAATGAAAACAACAATGACCACAGATTGAAGCAGATTGAACATAAAAACAGAGATGGCCTCCCTGACCTTATCAGGCTGAAAAAAAACCTTTTCAAAACCAATTCCGGCAGGGATCCGCTCCTGCGCAAGCTCAGCAAGCTTTTTATCAACCCTTTCTCCAAGTTCAATGACATTCCCGCCACTTTCCATGGCAATGGAAATACCTAAAGCAGGCATTTTATTATGGCGCATGGCCTCACGAAAAGGCTTTTCCAGGCTTCGCTCAACAGTGGCAATATCAGAGAGCCTGAATTGATCTCCTTTATGGCCCTGTATGATCAGATTGCGTATATCTTCGATTTCACTAAATCCTCCACCCACATCGAGTCGAATCCGCTCATCACCTGCCTCATAATAACCTGCATACACCGCATCGGTACGGTCACGCAATGCCATGATCACTTCGGCCGGGTGAATCCCAAGGTCAGCCATTCGTGAATTCCGAATCCTGACATATAAAGCAGGGGATCGGTCTCCGTAGAGAGTCACTCGTTTTACATCTGCAAGACCTTCCAGTTCCTGCTTGACAAGCTGACCATATTCATACATTTCATCATAAGAAAACCCATCAGAGGTCATGGCATAAAACAACCCATATACATCCCCAAAATCATCCAGCACCACAGGAGTTTGTGCCCCGGCAGGCAGGTCGGGAATAACTCCCTGAACCTTTCGGCGAAGAATGTCCCATTTCTGCTCTACATCATCCAGGCTCACGGTGGGATGCAGCTCAACGATCACTTCCGAGTAATCTGCCTCTGAACGGGATTCAATCCGGTAAACATCGCCCATGGTCTTTACGGCTTTCTCCACCAAATCTGTAACCTCCAACTCCACTTCATGGGCAGAAGCTCCTGGATAAACCGTCACAACGAGCGCCTGTTTGACCACAATTTCCGGATCTTCCAGCTTACTCATCGACATAAATGAATAAACACCACCGGCAGCAAGCACGACCAGGAAAAAATAAAACAGGGATTTATGTCGGAAAACCAATTCAGTCATTGCAGAAATTCATTACATCATGTTGCCAATATTGGTTTCGGCTGCTTCGGGCAATGGCTCTACCTGTTGCCCTTCCTCAACAGAATGCACCCCTGCACTCACAATGATGTCTTCG
>PWGY01000171.1 GCA_003554665.1 Bacteroidales bacterium
TGTATGCGGCCACTTTTGAAATGTCAAAGCCTTCAAACGCTTCACGGAAATTTTTCTCTTTTTTCAGAATAAGGGTCCAGTTCAGCCCGGCCTGGTTGATTTCCATGACAAGCCTGCCAAACAGCTCATTGTCATCCTTTACGGCAAATCCATGCACATGGTCATGATGCTTCCTGTCTACATTATCCTGGGGCAGGGCTCTTACCTGCTCACAGTAGGAAACGGGCGCGGGCTTTATCTGCATGAGGTAAAATTTGTATCTTAGATCAGCAAAACATAACCAGGAAGCAGATTATCCAACCAATCACTTCCCGGGAATTGCATCATACACAGATAAACCAAATATACCATTTTTTTCAATTTACCTCAAATGGCATGGAACACACATTAATCAACTTCAGTTGGGAATGGTCACTGCTTATACAGCTTCTGCTGGCAACCGTGCTCGGAGCCCTGGTGGGCCTGGAGAGGGAGGTGCACGGCAGACCTGCAGGACTCAGGACACATATTCTGGTATGCCTGGGCTCAGCATTGATCATTGTTGCTTTTGAACAATTACAGGCAGGCCTGGCACAGCGTGGAGCAGACGTGCTGACACTGGATCCGGCCCGTGCTGCCGCCGGGGTCATCACCGGCATCGGCTTTTTGGGGGCCGGAACCATTCTGAAAGGCAAAGATCATGTCATGGGGCTTACCACTGCTGCCTCCATTTGGGTGGTAGCGGCCATTGGGATTACAGTCGGTCTCGGCCAGTTCTTCCTGTCCATAGCTGCAACCGCTCTTGTATTGTTCGCCCTGTTTGTGTTACATAAGGTCGATATCAAATCAGAACATTATGGTGAGATATTTTTGACCGGAACCGGAGGGATCAGCTTTTACGAAAACTCCCGCAAGTTTATTTCCGGTATGGGATTTACGATCAAGGGATATAATATCGAAGCAATCAGTGACGAAGGGGTCATCAAGGTGCGTTTTACAGTAAAATACAAGCAGACCGAAATCGGGGCAAAAATGATTGAGGAATTATTTCAGATGGAAGGGGTCAGGGCCGTATCCTGGGAAAAATAAATTTTTGATCCTGCCAATTCCCTGTTTCACCAAAATGCCTGACCTGTTCAGGGAAAAACACAGCCAGTCAGCTCCTTTGCAAAATGCTGTACCACATTCATTTTTAGGAGAAATAGGTAAAATATGTATATTTATACCCCGCAAATACAGTTATTTATTCATAAATTAATCAACCAACCAAACCATGCGATTTAACTTTCTGACACTTTGTGCCGCAATTTCCGGCATATTCTTATTTACTGCCTGTGCCTCCCCGGAGAAGACCCTGGAGGAAAAGGCTGCTGAGATCCATGCTGAAGTACTCACCCTTGACAGTCATCTTGACACCCCGCTGATGCTCGGACGGGATGGTTTCGATATCGGAGAAAGGAATGACCCCCATGATGGCGGAGGCAAAGTTGACTTCCCCAGAATGGAAGAGGGAGGACTTGATGCGGCCTTTTTTGCTGTATTCCTCGGCCAGGGCCCGCTCACTGAAGAAGGATATGAACAATCCCACCAACGGGCTATGGGAATTTTTGACGACATTCACCAGGTACTTGAAGACCACCATGATGTGGCAGAACTGGCACTGACAGCGGATGATGCCCACAGACTCCGTGAAGAAGGCAAATTCGCCATATATATCGGAACCGAAAACGGATACCCAATCGGCAAAGACCTTGAATTGCTACAGAAGCATTATGACCTTGGCAGCCGGTATCTGGGCCTCTCCCACTCCAGCCACAACCAGATCTGTGATTCATCCACCGATTCCAATCCTCCCCTGCACGACGGCTTATCAGATTTCGGAGTTGAAGTGGTTGAAAAAATGAATCGCATCGGCATGATGGTGGATGTGACCCATATTTCAGATGCCGCTTTTTATGATGTGCTGGAGGTGACCAATGCCCCGGTCATTGCCTCTCACTCCAATGCCCGTGCCGTTTGCGACCACCCCAGGAACCTGGATGATGACATGCTTGTTGCCCTGGCTCAGAATGGTGGTGTATTGCAGCTCTGTGTTCTCAGTGCATATGTCAAAGAGATGGAACCCGACCCGGAAAGGGATGCTGCCTTTGAAGAACTCCGGGAAAAATGGAACAATTTTGACGGACTGACTGACGAGGAAATGGATCAGGCCCGTGAGGAATGGGGGGAACTGGGGCAGAAACACCCCCGCCCGATGGCCACAGTCGCCGATCTCGTGGATCACGTAGATCATGTAGTAGACCTGATTGGGATTGACCACATTGGCATCGGAACCGACTTTGATGGCGGAGGCGCACTGGAAGACTGCTTTGATGTATCAGAACTGGACAACATAACACTGGAACTGGTAAAAAGAGGATATACCAAAGAAGAGATCGAAAAGATCTGGTCAGGGAACTTCCTGCGGGTTTTCAGAGAAGTTGAGGAAATTGCAGCCGGGCACTGAACAGACACACAATAAATTAAAAGGCGCTTTTATTCCCCGTATCAACTGGCGGGAAAGAAAAGCGCCTTTACTTTTTCGCCACGTGCAAAAACAGATTGATCCCCAAAGGCTCCCGGATTACACTGATGCAGTCTTCCGGAATATCAGCCTGCTTCGCAAACCCACAGAGTTCATCAGCTGAACGGTGGTACAGGAACCAGTCTCCCAGTACTTCCATGATCTTGCGGGAAGGATTTTCCACATTAAAATTGCCAATAACCATCTCCCCTCCTTTGGCCACAAATTCATAATACCGCTTCAACAAAAAAACAAAATGTTTGTCTTTAAAATAATCAAACAAGCCTGCGCTCCAAAGCAGGTCATACTTTTTGTCAGGAATGTGCCGGATCACATTTTTATTGTGAAAGTTCAGGGAAGAAAGGTTTGCCTTGTGTTTTGATTTCGCATAGTCGATGGCCCGCTGATCAAGATCAATCAGGTCAAAATACAGGTTGTTACCCTCAGTTTCTGCAAAATACTCAAACACTTCAGTTACCGGACCACTTCCCAGGATAAGCACGTGACGGGGTTCACCACCCGCATTGCGGTTTAGTTTGTGCAACAACTCCACAGCCAGTTTCTTCCGGTTGATCACCGCAATGGCAGCTGGCAGGCGATGAAAAAATTCGTCCCATTTCCGGTATCGGGGATCCGGGTTTACATATTGCTGATAAATCTTTTCTATGATGAAAAAATCACCATTGTACCCAAAAGGTTTGGTGTAGGAAAAACCAATGATGGTACCCGGGTGCAGTATTCCGGCCATTGAGTTCCGGAAAAAGTCCACGTCATCGGCACGGAGCCGGTCGATCAACTCCATGATATCATCAAAATCATCCGGATCGGGGCCATTTTTCTCAAACAGCTCACGGACAAAAGCTTCAGGAGAGCAATTTTCAACGGTTGTTTTCATAGTTTGATACCTGCCGGCAGAATATTATTTAACCAAGTGTTTTATTTGCTAAGCATGGCCTCCAGTAAATCCCTGTAGGCCTCTTCCACCGTGATTACAGTCATTTTATCGGCCATAATCAGCTCAGGGTATTTGGCAATGAAAACTTTATCAAGGTTTATCAGATAATCTTCACTTACACGCACAAATGTATCTTCGGGAAATCGCTTTTCCATTTCGTCCAGGTTGCCCACCACAACCACTTTCTCATCCCTGAGGTGCACCACTGATTGATCTCCGCTCTGCTCCACATAGTACACATTGGGCAGATTGATTTTTTCAAGCCCCTCCTCTCCTTCAAGGATAAGCTGACTTTTAATCTTGCTGCTGGATTTAAAAAATTTATTGAACTGGTCACTTTCCATTCTGGACTGAATGTCATTTTCAAACTTATACCGGGCAATCTCGATGTTTGTTTGAAGATCCTTTTCAGAATAGGGTTTAATAATATATCCGTAGGGAAGCGAAATTTTGGCTTTTTCAATGGTTGACACATCCGCATTCGCAGTCAGGAAAATAACCGGCACATCATGCTGCTGCCCGATAATGTTGGCCGCTTCTATACCGGTCATCTCCCCTTTAAGAATAATGTCCATCAGGATCAAATCGGGCAATTTACGCTCTACTTCCTCAATGGCTGCCTGCCCGGATGCCACGGTTGCCTGAACGTTGTAGCCGAGCCCATGCAGACTCTCCTCAATATCAGCGGCCACCAGGAATTCATCTTCTACAATAAGAATGTCTAATTGACTCATGAATGCAATGGTTAAAGGTTAAATTGAATTGAATAACTCGTTCCCTGAGAAAAATCATAGTCCAGTTCCCCGTCAATTTGCTGCACCAACTTGTATACAATGCGCATACCGAGTGACCGGGATTTCTCCACCTTGAACTCAGGATCCATGCCCGCTCCATCGTCCATTACCTGCAGCCTGAACTTTTTGGTATCGGTGCGATGAAGCACAATCCTGACCACTCCCCTTTCCCTGCCAACAAAAGCATGCTTGAAGGAGTTGGAGATCAGCTCATTGATAATCAACCCACAGGGTATTCCAATATCAAGCGGCAGGAATACATCTTCCACGTCATAATGGATCTTCACCTTATCCTGCATGTCGGAATAGGTTCTTACCAGATTGCCCGCCAGACTTTTCACATAATTATGGAACTGGATGTTTGCAAGGTTTTCATTCTGATAAAGGTTTTCATGCACAAGTGCCATGGAGCGTATCCTGTTGCGGCTTTCAGCCAGGACGGTCTGCAGCTTGGCATCATCCACCAGGCGTTCCTGCATTTTCAGAATGCTGGAAATGATCTGCATATTGTTCTTTACCCTGTGATGGACCTCCTTGAGCAGCACCTCCTTCTCATCCAGAGACCTTTTCAGATTTTTTTCAGCCACACGACGTTTGATCTCCTTTTCTGCCAGCGACTTTTTCAGCAAAATATTTCCGGCCATTTCATCAATGAGCGCATAGAGTTTAACGGGATTGACCGGTTTGATCAGGTAACCATTAACCCCCAGGTTGATCGCCTCCAGAAAATATTCTTTAATGCTGTAGGCCGACATGACCATGACCTGTACATCGGATGATTGTTTTCTGATCTCCCGGATCATTTCCAGGCCGTTCATAATCGGCATACTGATGTCAGTAATAATCAGATCAGGACTATGGGCATGGAAAATTTCAAGCCCCTCCTGTCCGTTTTCTGCAACATAAAACTCAGCAGTGCGGTTTTTCAGCCTCTTCTGATAAAGGTTTCGCACCGACTCATTGTCCTCCACAAACAACAAGGAGATATTGAGGGGAGGATTCCCGGAATCCTTATGGAATTCATCACCGGTCATCTTCTGACTTTTCTGATTGAAAATACCTTGCAATCATATCCATCAAATCCCTGATCTCAAACGGTTTGGCGATGTAATCGTCGCAGCCGGCACTGATACTTTCTTCGCGGTCACCATCCATGGCATATGAGGTCTGGGTAATAACGGGCAACCCGGGCCGGATCTTTTTTATTTGACGGGTGGCTTCATAACCATCCATTATGGGCATGCGCACATCCATTAAGACCAGATCTATTTGCTGATCTTTTCTGCATTCCTCCACTGCTTCCTGCCCGTTTTTTGCCCACAAAAGGCCCACGTTGGTCTTCTTAAGCGCAGTTTTAATCAGCAGGTAGTTGGTTGACACATCTTCTGCCACCAAAATTATTTTATCGCTCCAGTTTGTATCCATGGTGGTGTGATCTACATTATAATTCTTAAATAAACCCTGGGTTCCCTGTTGAAAAGGAATGGTAAAACTGAACAGAGAACCCTCTTCCGGCGTACTGTCCACCCATATTTTTCCTCCCATCAGCTGAACAAATGCCTCTGATATGGCCAGCCCCAGCCCGGCTCCTTCAAATTCAGGACGGTGGGTCAGGTTTGCCTGCATAAACCGGTTAAAAATATCTTCCTGATCCTCCTCTTTGATCCCCACCCCGGTATCCTTCACATAACACAAAAGGCTTTGGGTGCGCAACACGTAACCCACCTCAACCATCCCCTTGTAGGTGAATTTAAATGCGTTGCTTAAGAGGTTAATAAATATCTGCTTTAAACGGGTGCGATCGGCAATGATCACATCATCACCGTCTTCCAGGCTTTTATAGATATTCAGTTTGATCTTTCCCTCTTTCACCTTGCTCTTGTTGCGAAATAACACACTGGCTTCCTCAATCAGGTGGTTCAGTGAAAATTCACTGTGCTGGATATTGAGCATGCCCACTTCGATCTTGGAAAGATCAATGATATCATTGATTAAAGATAAAAGATGCGTACCATTTTTATTGATTATTTCCACAAACTCTTTCCGTTCCTCATCATTTTCTGCTTCCATTAACAGCTGCGAAAACCCGAGTATCCCGTTCATGGGGGTACGGATCTCATGGCTCATGTTAGCCAGAAAGGCTGACTTCAACTTGTCAGACTGCTCCGCCTGCTCTTTGGCTTTCCGCAGCTGGGCAGTACGTTCCTGAACTTTTTTCTCTAAATTCTGGTTGGCCTGTTCCACTTCAGCTTTGCGATCGTCCAGTTCCTGATTCAGAAAAAAGTCACGCCGGGCAAAATATTCAATATTATAAGCAGCAAACATACCGATCAGGTTGGCCGCCACATAAAAAAAATTGTTGTTGACAATCAGTTCTGTTTCCGAACCTGAAAAAAATATGGCTCCGATATTGTAAACGATTACGGTCAGCCATCCGGCGATGGTAGCGTAAAAAAACCGCAATTTGATAAAAAAGTATCCGGCAGAAAATATCAGCATCATCCCACCGTAATAGGCATAATTCTCCGGTTTAACA
>PWGY01000240.1 GCA_003554665.1 Bacteroidales bacterium
AATATCAGGAAAAACAAGAGAAACAAATAGAGGAACAACAACATAAGTTTGATTTTTAAGCCCCCTTTGGGGGCGATTCAAAGCCACCTTCTAAGAAGGTGGATTGTTTACTGTTACTGAGTTGTTTGCTCTTTATGGGGGGATCCCTGTTCGGGCAACAAATCACTGTTACCGGAACGGTCACCAGCGCTGAGGATGGCGAAAGCCTCGTGGGTGTAACCGTTCAGGTGGAGGGAACAACCCAGGGTACTATAACGTGCCTTGAAGGGAAATTTGAGTTGAGCGTTGCGCCCGATGCCACACTGGAGTTTCGCTTTATTGGTATGGAGCCCCAGGATATTCCGGTAGAGGGCCGTAATGTGATCGACGTGGCAATGGAAACCGCCATGACCGCACTTGGCGAAGTTGTGGTGGTCGGTTATGGTACAGCCAGAACTGTGGGTACAACCGTTGGCTCCATTTCGACGGTAAGTGCGGACAGACTTGAAGCACGCCCCGTGGCCAACGTATGGGACGGTATGCAGGGAAGGGTTGCAGGCCTGCAGGTCTTCTCCTCCTCAGGGGAGCCGACTGAACTTCCTTCCATGCGTCTCCATGGTATAGGTTCATTGGGGGCCAGTTCTACCCCGTTGTATGTAGTGGATGGTGTTCCCATGATTAGCACCAACATCCTTTCCATGAACCCCAATGACATCGAAAGTGTGTCTGTGCTAAAGGATGCTTCAGCCACATCCATTTATGGTTCTCGTGCAGCCAACGGTGTGATCTACATCACCACCAAACAAGGTCACCGTGACGAGCGGGCCACTGTGAATGTAAATATGCAGTACGGGATATCCAATCTGGCCAATGAGGACTATTTCCGCCGCTTAATGAACGCCGACGAATTTGTTAATTTCCGCACGGACGTCGGCCTTTGGAGCGAAGAACACGCTGCACAGCAGAGGGAGCTTTTCCCGCATGATACACAATGGTACAGGTACTATTATCAGCAGGATCAGCCGACCATTCAGGGTGATATGTCGATTCGCGGAGGTGGTGGCCGTACCACTTATTTTGTGTCCGGTTCCTATTTTGCACAGGACGGGCTGGCGGTTCGCTCAGAATATGAACGTTACACCCTTCGGGCCAACCTGAACTCCCATGCCAACGACTGGCTCAGTTTCGGCCTGAGGCTCGGCCTTACGGACGACTGGCGACAATCGAACCCTTACGGGGGCAACGACACCAACCGTGGTTTGATGGTGCTGGCACAGCCCATTTACTCTCCCTTTGATGAAGATGGCAATCCTTATCGCGGGACAATCCCGGGATGGAATCGAATGGATCCTTATTATATGGAGGAAAAGCTTATTTCTGAGGGCAACAACAACATGACCAATGTGACCGGGCATATGCAGCTCAACCCCATTGAAGGACTTGTGATCCGCTCTCAAGGTGGTTTGGATATATATGACTACCGGACTACGCAGATCAGGTACCCCTCCTACGTCGGAACACTCGGCGATGGACGAAGGTATGAATATTTTTCCAGGAGCAACCAACGTATTATCACTACAACTGCCGAATATAAGTGGAACATCGGCGTGCGTCATGACTTTACCGCCCTGGCCGGTCATGAGTACACTGACAGGGAACTTCAAAACTTTTCCAGTGTATCAACCGGGCAGAACGACGACCGCCTGATGCTTCTGACAGCAGGACCTGATGGCAGGAATGTTACACACAACATGTCCGAACATGCCTATAACTCATTTTTCGGGCGCCTGGATTATGCCCTTGATGACAAATATTATGTGGACTTTTCCGTGCGTCAGGATGAATCATCCCGTTTCGGCCGCGACAACCGCACCGCAAACTTTTTCTCAGGTGGTGTGATGTGGAATATGGGCGATGAGCCCTTCGTGGAAAATATTGACTGGCTTTCGTCTGCCCAGGTTAAATTCAGCATCGGTACTTCCGGTAACTCTCAGATCGGGAACTATGCCCACCTTGCCAGGATGGGGACAACCCAGTACGATGAGTCTACGGGCTGGTGGATTACGAATCCCGGCAACCCTGCTCTTATGTGGGAGACCCAGCGGAAAACCACCCTCGGACTTACCTTTTCTTTGTTTGACGACAGCTACCGTTTCAATGTGGAATTCTATGAAAGGGAAACCACTGACATGCTGATGTCTGTGCCAATGCCATATACCACAGGGTTTAGCAGTGAGAATGACAACGTGGGTTCATTGCGCAACAGAGGTATTGACTTTGAACTTGACTTTGATGTGGTGAGTGCCCGTGATTATTATGTGACACCTTTTGTCAACTTCAATTACAACCAGAATGAGGTCACAGAACTCTTCCAGGGCCTGGATCACTGGATTATCCCCAATACCGGTGTGGCTTATGTGGTGGGAGAGCCTGTCCGCTTCTTCCGGCCGATTTTTGCGGGTGTGGACCCTGCAACAGGTGATCCGACCTGGTATGTGCCGGGTGAGGATCGTTCACAAAATGTGGAAGACCCCAACAATGTAACCACGCATTTTGACACCAATGAGCTCGAGCAAAATACAGGTCACCCCCGTTATGCCCCATTTGCAGGTGGTTTTGGTTTGGATGCCGGCTGGAGAGATTTTGGCCTGCGTCTGGACTTTGCCTTCGTAAACGACAAGTATTTGTTTAACAACGACAGGTATTTTACCGAAAACCCCTCAGTTTTTAGTGCGTTTAACTCGGAACGAACCATCAAGGACTACTGGCAGGAGCCTGGTGATGAAACTGAATTCCCCAGGTGGCCCGTACAGTTTACCCAGTTTGACTCCCGCCTGATTGAGGATGCTTCTTTTGTGCGTCTGAAAAACTTCACTGTCGATTACAGGCTGCCGCAGTCCTTGCTGCAGAGAAGCGATTTCTTCACCAGGGCAAGGGTTTATGTGACAGGGCGTAACCTGCTTACATGGACGGACTACCGTGGGCCGGATCCGGAAGTTGATTCCAACATCAGCCTCGGTGCCAACCCCAACACCAAACAGTGGACCTTTGGCCTCCAGTTAACGTTCTAGTAATATTCACTGAAAATGCAAACAATTATGAAAAAGATAATAAGAATACTCCTGGCGTCTGTGGTGGTTGCTTTGGCCACAGTCTCCTGTGATGTAGAAAGGCTTCCCTATGATGTGATTGAGTCCAGGGACGCATTTCAAAGCGTGTCAGATGCGGAGAACATGAACAATGGTCTCTACGCGCAGCTCCGTTCACGGATGCATGGGATTCAGTCCTACAGCACCGATATTCAGGCTGACCTGCTCAATGCCACCTGGGATTACGGTAACCGTCAGGGTTTTCCGCACAGGTGGACCGAGCTGCTGGCCACTGATTACACCATTCGTGATGTATGGCAATTGTATTATTCCGCCATCAACAACGTGAATAATGTAATTGAAAACCAGCACCTGATTGAGGCAGAAAATGCGGATGAACAGGCACAGCTGGATCGCTATCTGGGTGAAGCCTATTTTCTGCGTGCCTATTATTACAACCGGCTGGCCATCAGGTACGGGCAAATTTATGACCCTGCTACTGCTGATTCAGATATGGGCGTACCCCTTGTACTTGAGTTTGATATTACGCTTCAGCCTGCCAGGGCAAGCGTGGCAGAGACCTACAGGCAGATTCAGGATGACCTTGCGGAAGCCAAAAGTTTGCTGGCCAATGTTTCGGGCTCTCCGAGCAATCACAGGATCACCCTGGATGCAGCACTGGCTCTTGAAACAAGGGTGCACCTGCATATGCAAGACTGGAGTTCGGTGATCGGGCCTGCAGAGCAGCTGATCAACAGTGGTACTTATCCGCTGATCACCACCGAGGAAGGTTTGCGTGATATGTGGCATCATGACACCAGCTCAGAGGTAATTTTGCAGGTGTATGCCAGTCACCCCAATGAACTGGGAAGCTCTATGGTTCCTTTTCTGAGGTACCGGTCTGCGGAAGATGACTTCAATCCCGACTGGATCCCGAACCAGTGGGTGATCGATCTGTATGAAGAGGATGATATCCGTAAAAATGTTTATTTTGCCCAATTGCCGGTTCACATGGACGGGACTGATTATTACGAGGATGGAATCTGGCTGGCCAATAAGTATCCCGGAAACCCGGAGTTGTACACTGGAAACACCAACTATCAGCACAAGCCCAAGGTGTTCCGCATGGGGGAAATTTACATGAACCTGGCTGAGGCCCAGTATTATGTGAATGAAGCCGATGCCCTGGCAACCCTGAATACTATTCGCGTTGCCCGCGGACTGGAAACCCTGAGCGGTATTTCTGGTCAGGATTTGCTTGAAGCCATCCAGGAAGAGCGTACCCGCGAACTGATGTTCGAGGGTTTTCGCCTGGATGATTTGCATCGCTGGGGGCTCCCGGTTGACCGCACAAACAAGCCACCGCAACACACCGGCCCGGTAATGCCGGGTGACGACTTCACCGATCTTTACAGGGAAGCTTATCATCCGAAGATGATCTATGCTGTTCCTTCAAGAGACCTCACCACCAACCCCAATATGGTGCAAAATCCCGGTTGGTAAATATGCTGTTTTAATTGCGTGTATTAAAAAAGCTGCCTTTCGGGGCAGCTTTTTTTTCTTGTCAGGTAGTAACTTGGTGTCAGGTGTGATTTGCTATCAGGTGTGATTTGCTGTGAGGTGTGATCTGCGGTTTTGGTTGATTATTTACCCGGAGGTAAGCAGACCGCAGAACGGCTGTTTGTCTTTACCTGTCAGCTTTTCCGGTCAAAAAGGGCTTTGGACAGGCTGGTCAGTTTCTCTTTTTGTGCCAGGGGCAGGTCGATGGCCTCAAGTTGGTCAAAGGCCCGGGCGTAATGCTTCTGCATGGTCTCCTGCGACATATCGCTGATGCCCAGTTGGTCAAATACCCCTTTCACCAGGCTGATTTTTGCTTCCCTGTTGGCAAACTCCTTACTGAAGGCCTCCTGCAGGGTTTCCTGCTGCGGTCGGCTGGCAACCTCCATGGCCTGAATGTAGGGCCATGTCTTCTTGTTGGCCGTGATATCGCCCCCTGTTTTTTTTCCGAATGTAATTTCATCACCGAACACATCCAACCAGTCATCTTTGATCTGAAAAGCCAGGCCAATGTGTTCCCCGAACTTATAGATCAATTCCTGGTTCTTTTGACCGGCCCCGGCAATAATGGCACCTGTTTTGAGTGAAGCAGCCGGAAGTACTGCGGTCTTGAGCCGGATCATCTTCAGGTACTCATCAGGAGTAACTGCTGACCTGTTTTCAAAATCCATATCATATTGCTGCCCCTCGCAGATTTCAATCACCGTTTGATGAAAAAGCTGCATCACCTCTTTCAGTCCGGATTCAGGGGTGTCTGCCACATACTGGCAGGCGAGGGCAAACAGTGCATCTCCTGAAAGAATGGCTGTATTGACATTCCACCTGGTATGTACAGTTGGCCGGTTTCGGCGTACCGGTGCCTGATCCATCACATCGTCGTGAAGCAAAGTAAAGTTATGTAGCAGTTCCATGCCCAGGGCAGGCGACATGGCTTTGTTCACATCCCCACCGAACATGTCGCACGCCAGTAAGGTCATCAAAGGCCTGATCCGCTTCCCTCCGTTCAGCAGGCAATATTTAATGGGCGCATATAAATCTGCCGGCTCTTCCGGCAGGGGCAATCCCTCAATTCTTTCAGCAATCTCTTTTTGTAAACTTTCGATATCCGTCTTCATATTTTTAATAATCTGTTAATGAACCAACAACCAACAACCGCTTCGCCCGTTTCCCGAACCATCGGCAGCTTCCCCAACCCATAGCCCCTGAGAACCAACAACCTCCCGGGCCATTTTCCTGACCATCGGCAGCTTCCCCAACCCATAGCCCATGAGAACCAACAACCGCCTCGGCCGCCCACTGTTTACGGGCAGCCCCCACCAACTCATGGCCCATGAGAACCAACAACCGGAGGCGCGAAGCGCCGACTAACCACCAACCAAGGCGCGTAGCACCGTTAACCGGAGGGGGCGGAGCCCCCGACTAACCAACAATCTTACTCGATGATCCTCAGCAGGTATTCCCCATACCCGCTGTTCATCAGTGGCTGCGCAATTTTTTCCAGCTGCCCGGCGTCTATATATCCTTTGCGGTATGCAACTTCCTCAATGCATCCGATTTTGAGGCCTTGCCGGCTTTCAATGACCTCCACAAACTGGGCCGCCTGAATCAGGGATTCAAAGGTGCCAGTGTCCAGCCAGGCGGTTCCACGGCTCATGATTCCAACCTGAAGCTTCACCTCATCAAGGTAATGCCGGTTCACATCCGTGATCTCATATTCGCCCCTCGCTCCGGGTTTTATACTTCTGGCCACATCCAATACACTGTTGTCATAAAAATACAGCCCTGGTACGGCATAGTTGGAGCGCGGGTTCTCCGGCTTTTCCTCAATACTCACAGCCTGTTTTTTTTCATTGAACTCCACAACCCCATACCTGGACGGGTTGGACACGTGATAGGCAAATACCACCCCTCCGTCAGGGTCGTTATGCTCCTGAAGCATGTCCCAGAGTCCGCTGCCGTAAAAAATGTTGTCACCCAGTATCAGAGCCACCTTTTCCTTTCCGACAAATGGTTCGCCAATGGTGAACGCCTGCGCCAGTCCTTTGGGCTGCTGCTGCACGGCATAGGAGAAGCTGCAGCCGATGCGGCTGCCGTCTCCCAGCAAACGCTCAAAATGGGGAAGGTCTTCGGGCGTGGAAATGATCAGAATGTCGCGGATGCCCG
>PWGY01000080.1 GCA_003554665.1 Bacteroidales bacterium
GAACTCTGCCGCTGACCGCAACTTTTTCATTGATGACTAAAGCCGGGGTGCGTACCACCCCGTAAGACATGATGGCCATCATGTCTTCTTCCTTGATGACATCAGCCTGCAAGCCAAGCTCTCTGATGGTTGTTTCTGTGCTGTCGGCCAGCTTCTTACATTTGGCACATCCGCTGCCAAGTATTTTGATCTTCATGTTTCTGCCATTTTGCATTCATATATCGCAAAAATACGATTTATAAGTTGGAAAAAAAAGTTTTCAAAAGGGATATGGTTGAGCCGGCACCTGCTCACCCGATAAATCTGAGTTTTTTGGGGTGTCGCGGTGGAAGTACAGATAAATGGGTGGGAGTGCGGATATCTTATCCCGGAAAAATCTTGAAAGCTTCCTGGAGTTCGCTCCATTTCTCTTTGTTGATGCAGTATTTGACCTTCGGTGGGGTGATATTTCCCTGGATCAGTCCTGCCTTTTTCAGTTCTTTCAGGTGCTGCGAAACGGTCGATTGTGCCAGGGGAAGCTCTTTGACAATATCACCGCAAATACAGTGTTGTTTAGACAACAGGAGCTTAAGAATACTGATTCTTGCCGGATGGGCAAGTGCCTTGCAATATCCGGCAAGCCGGATATTTTCTTCCGTGTAATGATCCTTGCTGTTCATGTTTCCCGGATTGTATAACAAAAGCTGTCCTTTGTGCAAAGACAGCTTTCGGGTTTTTCCTGATAAAAATGTCTGATCAGTGGCAGCGGTTCAGGCAATCAATCATCTGACTCAATGCCTCATGCTTCAGGAAATAAAACGTATTCTTTCCGCTCCGCCTGGAATCAAGAACCCCTTTGGTTTTTAAAATATTTAGATGATGTGACGCGGAAGCCTGCTCAATATTCAGCGTTTCGTAAATTTCGGTAACATTCATTTGCTCTTTCTTTTCCAAAAGGTCGATAATTGCGATCCGCATCGGGTGGGCAATGGCCCT
Organism: Bacteroidales bacterium; assembly: GCA_003554665.1. Next base: position 976 of record PWGY01000080.1, read on the forward strand.
GAGCTTGCTGGCTGCTTCTTCCAGTTTTTTCGAATCCAGTGTTGATGTTCCCATAATGTGTATGTTTTAAGATGCCAGTTAAGTTGCTAATTTTTACAAATGTACTAAATATATAAATATATTTTAGCTTTATCTACCAGTTTGCAGTCAGATTTTTGCATAAGTATGGATTGATTAAACCAGTAACCCCTTTAAATCTCCGGGAATGACCTGCCTGCAGTGGGTTGAAAGAAAATCCCGGGTTAACGCCGGGCTGCCACCGGGTCATTTAATTGGATTATTTATTCTTCTGACCGCAAACCCTGGATGAGAAAAACTCCCTGTTCATCAGTGCAATGAAGTCGGCAGATATCCCTTTGGGGCAGTCGAATTCACAACCATAAGTGTTGGAGCAAAACCCGAATCCTTCTGCATCCATCTGCCTGACCATTTTGTCCACCCTTTCTTTGGCCTCCACCTTGCCCTGGGGGATCATGGCGTACTGGGCAACCTTGGCCGCAGCATAGAGCATGGCTGAGGAGTTTTTGCAGGCCGCAACGCAGGCTCCGCAACCGATGCATACGGCAGCATCGAAGGCTTTGTCTGCAATGATCTTACTTACCGGGTTGCTGTTGGCTTCAGGCGCACTTCCTGTATTGGTGCTGATAAAACCCGCTGCATGCATGATTCTTTCAAATGAGCTTCGATCCACAATCAGATCTTTCAGTACCGGAAAGGCCCTGGCCCGCCAGGGTTCAATGTATATGACCTCCCCGTCTTTGAATTCCCGCATGTGCAGCTCGCAGGTGGTGGTGTTGCGCATTGGACCATGAGGTCTGCCGTTGATGTAAAGGCCGCAGGTGCCACATATTCCCTCGCGGCAATCATGCTCAAAAGCCACCGGTTCCTCCCCTTTTTCAATCAATTGCATATTCAGGTAATCCAGCATTTCGAGAAATGACATCTCCGGGGAAACATCCCGGAGCGGGTAGGTCTTGAATTTCCCCTTTGTCTGGGCATTTTTCTGCCGCCATATTTTGAGTGTGACGTTCATTTTTCCCGATTTAAAAAAGCTTATTTATAACTTCTTTCTTTGATTTCTACGTTTTCGAAGCGCAGCGCTTCTTTGTGCACCACCGGTTTTTTCCTGTGACCTTTGTACTCCCACGCTGCCACATATGCAAAGTTTTTGTCGTCGCGTTTGGCTTCACCTGTTTCGGTCTGATGCTCTTCCCGGAAATGTGCCCCGCAGGACTCCTCACGTTGAATGGCGTCTTCGCACATTAACCGGCCCACCTCAAAAAAATCTGCAACTTTCAGGGCCTTTTCCAGCTCCTGGTTGATTTCCCTGTCACTGCCCGGGATTCGGAGGTCTTTCCAGAATTCCTCCTCCAGCTCGTTGAGCATTTCATTCCCTTTCTGCAGACCTTCAGCATCCCGTCGCATTCCGCAATGGTCCCACATGATTTTTCCCAGCTTTTTATGGAAAGATGTGGCAGACCTGGTGCCTCCTATTGCCATGATCTTTTGTATTTTCTCTTTCACAGCATCTTCCGCTTCCTTAAAGGGCTGCTGGTCTGTGGAGACCTTCCCCGTACGGATTTCGTCTGCCAGGTAATCGCTGATTGTATTGGGCAAGATAAAATAACCATCGCCGGAGCACTGCATGAGGGAGTTAGCTCCCAGACGGTTCGCACCATGATCTGAAAAGTTGCTTTCTCCAATGGCGAAAAGCCCGGGAATGGTGGTCATCAGATTATAATCAACCCATAACCCGCCCATGGTGTAATGTCCGGCAGGGTAGATACGCATGGGTTGTGTATAGGGGTTGATGCCGGTGATCTTTTCATACATCTCAAAGAGGTTGCCATATTTGTCTTGTATGGCCTTTTTTCCCTGGGCTTCGATGGCATCCTTGAAGTCGAGGTAAACGGAGAGTCCGGAATCACCCGCTCCATAACCGGCATCGCAGCGTTCTTTGGCCGCTCTTGATGCCACGTCTCTGGGAACAAGGTTCCCAAAGGCCGGATACCGTCTTTCGAGATAATAATCTCTTTCATCTTCAGGGATTTCTGTTGGGTGGCGCTTGTCGCCTTTTTGCTTTGAAACCCAAACACGCCCGTCGTTGCGAAGTGATTCTGACATCAGGGTCAGTTTGCACTGGTAGTCGTTGAGCACCGGGATGCTGGTGGGGTGGATCTGAATAAAACTGGGGTTGGCAAACAATGCCCCCTTCTTGTGTGCACTCCAGGCTGCGGATGCATTGCTTCCCAGCCCGAGCGTGGATAAATAAAAAACTGTGCCATACCCGCCGGTTGCCAGCACAACGGCATGAGCGGAATGCCGTTCCAGTTCACCTGAAACCAGGTTGCGTGTGATGATGCCCCTGGCTTTGCCATCTGCAATGACCAGATCAAGCATATCGCGCCGGGGGAACATTTTAACGGTCCCTTTGGCGATCTGGCGATTCAGTGAAGAATATGCCCCCAGCAGGCATTGTTGCCCCGTTTGCCCTTTGGCATAAAACGTTCTGGAAACCTGAACACCTCCGAATGATCTGGTGTCAAGTGCGCCACCGTAGTCTCTGGCAAATGGCACACCCAATGCAGTGAAATGGTCAATTACCAGATTGCTGACCTCTGCCGCCCGGTACACATTGGCTTCCCTGGCGCGGTAATCACCACCTTTGATGGTGTCAAAAAACAAACGGTAAATGCTGTCATTGTCATTTTTATAGTTCTTCGCTGCATTGATCCCTCCCTGTGCGGCCACAGAATGTGCGCGCCTTGGAGAATCCTGAAAACAAAAAGCCTTCACTTTATAACCCAGTTCACCCAGGGCGCTTGCTGCAGATGCTCCGGCAAGGCCGGTGCCCACCACGATAATTTCCATTTTTTTCTTGTTGGCCGGACTGACCAGGCGTAAGCCGGCTTTGTAGCGGTTCCATTTTTCAGCCAGTGGACCTTCGGGGATTTTGGCGTTAAGTTGTTGCATTGCTTAAGGGGTATTTGAGGATGGCAGGTTCAGGACGAATAGAAAAACAGAAAATAGACCGGAATGATGGCAAAACCGACACTGATGAAAATTGCGTACAGTGTCCCTATGATTTTGATGGCCGGGGTGTATTTGGTGTGGTTGAGGCCCAGCGACTGGAAGGCAGACTGAAAGCCATGTTTCAGGTGGAAGCCCAGGAACAGCATGCAGATTATGTAGAAACCCGAATACCAGGGGTTTTGAAATAAAAGCACCGCCATAGGCTTGAAATCGTGTGAATGGGCCGCGGTTTCAGGAAGTGGCGCCCAACCCATCCTGACAAAAAAGAAATTGATCAGATGAATGACCAGAAAAACAAAAATGATGATACCGGTATGGAACATATACCGGGAAAAGGTGGATATTTCGGTGCGGGGTGCCTTCTTGTATTTTACGGGGCGGGCACTGTAATTGATCAGTTGAAGGATCACTCCCAGAAGGATGTGGATCACAAATGCAGCAAACAATGTGTATTCCACAATTTTTACGGCCGGGTGGCTCAATAGTTCAACAGCCCTGTTGAAGGCTTCGCCTCCGTCTCCTGCCAGCATCAGCAGGTTGGTCAGCAGGTGGGAGACAAGGAAGAGCATCAGGAATATGCCTGCAAGGGCCATGACGTATTTATGGCTTAAGGAAGAGATAGCAACAGGCGGTTTTTTCATGGGAATGAGTTGATGGTTGGCATAAAAAATTCAGATATCCTAAACAAACAAATATATGTTATTTGGTTTGCTTTTCCAAGGCTAAACATCTATTTGAAAAGATTCTAAATTTTTGATTGTCAGTTAGAATAATGCATTATTGGAGCTTTATTTGCAATTTCTGGCGGGGTAGGATGCTCCCGGTAGTCTGTTTGCTGCAAAATTGTAAATTTGTTTTCTGGCATACGTAACGAAATCTAATCAAAACATTATAAATCAAAAATACCAAATATGTTTGACAAGGAAACTTATATCAAGCGAAGGGATAAGCTCAGAAAAATGATGGGTAGTGGAATTGTTTTGCTACCGGGCAATGTGGATTCACCCATGAATTACAAAAGTAACATATATCGCTTTCGCCAGGACAGCAGCTTCCTGTATTTTTTCGGACTGGATCAGCAAGGGCTGGCCGGGGGGATCGATACAGAAAGCGGTGAAGATATACTTTTCGGGGATGATTTTACCCTGGGAGACATTGTCTGGATGGGGCCTCAGCCAACTCTGAAGGAGCGTGCCGGTGAGGCGGGCGTAAAAAAAACAGCTCCCTTTGACAATCTTGAAGAGGTCTTGAAAAAGGCGCGGCAGGATGGGAGGAAAATTCATTTTCTTCCCCCATACAGGGCAGAAAACCAAATATTGCTTGAATCATTGCTTGATATTCGCCCGGATGCCCAAAAGGGGCAGGCTTCCGAAGAACTGATCAGGGCGGTTGTTGCCCTTCGCTCGGTGAAGGAGCCACAGGAAATTGCTGAGATTGAGAAGGCGGCTGATGTGACGCAGCTGATGCATACAACCGCCATGAAAATGGCCAAACCAGGCGTGTATGAGCGTGAGATTGCAGGAGTGGTCGAGGGGATTGCGATATCCCACGGGGGGATGCTGGCTTACCCATTGATCCTTTCTGTGCATGGAGAAACTCTGCACAATCACTCGCACAAAAACAAACTTGAGGAAGGGCATTTGCTATTGATGGACGGTGGGGCAGAAACCCCGATGCACTATGCCGCTGATTATACCCGGACAACTCCGGTGGGAGGCCGCTTCAGTGAACGGCAGCGTGCGATATATGACATTGTGCTGCAGGCCGAAACCAAGGCGATCAATGCCATCAGGCCCGGAGTGACCAATAAGGGGATTCATTTACTGGCCGCAAATGTCATTGCCGGTGGCCTGAAAGATCTCGGACTGATCAAGGGGGATCCTGAACAGGCAGTAGAACAGGGAGCATATGCGTTGTTCATGCCTCATGGTCTTGGGCATATGATCGGGCTTGATGTGCACGACATGGAAGATCTGGGCGAGGATTATGTCGGTTATGACGAGGAGGTTAAACGATCAAACATGTTTGGATTGGGAGCTTTGCGGCTCGGGCGTAAACTGAAGGAAAATTTTGTGCTCACTGTTGAGCCGGGTGTCTATTTTATCCCTGAATTGATCCGGCAATGGGAGGAGGAAAAGAAATTCACTGAATTTATCAATTATGAGGAAGTGAAATCTTTCATCGGAACAGGAGGAATACGCATTGAGGATGACGTGCTTGTGACCGGAGACGGTTACCGCGTGCTTGGCAAGCCCATTCCGAAAGCACCTGATGACATTGAACGCCTGATGAATGAATAAACAATTTCAGTCATTTCGCATAAGCCGGTCCGGATTTCCCGGAACTCACATTCGGGGACTCACAGAAATACCCGGAACTCACATTCGGGGACTCACAGGAATATAAATGAACCAACAACCTTCAGGATACAAAAAAACCCCGGAGCACCAAAACGGTGCTCCGGGGCCACCAATCAACTAACCAAAACAACATGAAGAATATGAAAAACCTTATCAGGCTCTTATCATAATCACTTGCTATTATTACAACTCAAAATTCTGATTTTTGTTTTTTAAGTTAATAAAAAAAAACACAAAAAGTGTTAAGTCGTCGTGTTTTTTTTAATTTTTTCGTTTGATGCGACCGGGAATCGTCTGATGCGACCGGAAAAAAACCGCTCGGGCCGTGATTAAACCCCAAAACACCGAATAAAAGGCCCGAGCGGGATAAACAAAACAGAATTGAGCTATGAAAAA
>PWGY01000271.1 GCA_003554665.1 Bacteroidales bacterium
ATGTTGCTGACATCAAACTCTGCGTGGACAAAAACATTGGGCATGAAGGTAATTTGGGCAAATGTACGGTTTCCGTAGGTATACCTTGGGTCCTGGTTTCTCCTGTCGCGGTATGACAGAAAAGGGGAGATGCCAATGTCCAGTTTATTGTAGCGATACCCGATCAGGGGGGCCACATCAAGATAGGTTCCGTCCTTGTAATGGAATCCAATGTTGCCACCGGCATAAACCTGTGCCTGACTTTCACGTGGCAGGGCCATTGTCAGCAGTATTGAGAACAAAAATAGGCCAACTGTTTTCATGATGGAAGTATTGTTTGGATGAAATTACTAAGTATACGAATTTTTTCGGGTTTCCCCAAATTGCCCCTCCGGCATTGATCCATTGATGATCAGGTCTTAATGAACATTTAACCGGTTGGATGCGTTTCTGGTAGAGGTTTATATATGAACTAAAACCAAAAACGCGATGAAAAGTAAGCTTTTTAACTCTTCGGATGAATCTCTGAAAACCGCCGTATTCCTTATTCGGGTAGGTTTTGGAATCATGTTTATTCTTCATGGTTACCCTAAAATTACCGGAGGCGTGGATACCTGGACATGGCTTGGTGAAAGCATGGGGCTTGTTGGACTGGGTTTTGCACCGGCCTTTTGGGGTTTTATGGCTGCCATTTCTGAGTTTGCGGGGGGTATCCTGCTTGTTGTGGGATTACTGACGCGTCCTGCGGCATTGCTTCTGGCCTTTACCATGCTAATTGCCACCATTATGCATATTGCTGACGGAGACCCCCTGAACTCTGTACTGCATCCGTTAAAAGGTTTTGTTGTTTTTGTTGGCCTGCTATACAGTGGTCCCGGAAAGTATGCCATTGATAATAAGTGGGCTCGGTGAGCTGTTTTGCCTCAGGGTAAAAGGTTCAGGCAGGGGAACTATACCTCTTTGCCTGAACAATCTTTTTGTTGTAGCAACGTTTCGCTTATTACATTAAATTTGCTACTGCAAACCAATTATCTTTTTTCTTACTATGCGTGCTATTTTGATCCTTTTGCTAGGCGGAATCACCTGTCTTTTCGCTGTAGGGGCAACTCCTGATTATTTCGCATCAAATAACAATGAAACGAATTCCCGGCCCACCATTACCTTTACGCCAACCTCGGCTTCTGAATATATAGTCAATTTGCTGAAACGGGATAGTTTATGGAGGGAAGCCGGCGACACCATCCATCTGTCTTTGGAGCGGTTGATTGATCATTACAATGAGCCCTTTGATAGCGTGGGCCAAAGGTTACATCGTTTTGATTATGAGTCTGTACGACCTGAGCTGAAAGAATTGGCCAGGCATGATACACTTCCTTTGCGCTGGCTCAATGATTCGACATTTATTGTGGATACCCTTGCCCTGGAAAAGGATCCTTTTATAGAGAAAAAGACCATTGTAACAAACAAGATTGATACATTGGGTTTATGGGGTTTGGATACCATTCCGGATGTGGAAATGGTGATCGATTCCATTAAGCAGGCTCGTGATACCATTACTGAAGTTTTTATTGATAGCCTGTATCTTGAATCGAAGAACATTCAGATGCACAAGGTAGTCGGGCAGGAAGTCCGGCCGCCGTTTTTGCCACCTGATTCCCGTAAAGAGGTTTTTTTTATGCCTGATTATGAGCGCATCGTGGTTTCAGAAACCTATCAGGAATTTGTTGCCGATGAAGATTCTCCTTTTTATGTAGTTCCCGGAACACAAATGCCTGATTCTCTCATGATGGCTATCGAAGAACTACTTGAATATACAGACCGTCGCGACTCGATACCCCTGCATATTAAAGATGCCATGGGCGACAGCAGGCCTTTTTGGCTCACAACAGAACCCGATGACCTGGAAAGGTTTTGGGTCAAAAACCAGGAAAATGACTCCATTACAATTTGGTTGGGCAATCCGTCCAAACATGAACTTCAGCTAATACTTGAGGATGATATTCATGTGGAAAGGATGGGAAAGCTTGCCGCTGATGATATTCCCATTACCACTGTGGAGCCTGAGCGTTCACTGGTCGGGCTGCGACCATTGGAGGAAATTCCCGGAACATGGCGATATGGTCTGTCCAGCGCATTTACCCTGAATCAGAATTACCTTTCTAACTGGGCCAGGGGTGGCCAGAGCGCCCTTTCCAGTTTGCTTGACCTGAGAGGGAGTGCCGAGTACCGGAATGTAGAATCGGAGATTAAATGGACCAACAGCGCCCGTTTGCGATATGGTAGTGTTCTTTCTGAAGAATTTGGGTTCCGGACCAATACAGACATCCTGGAGATGAATTCTCAGTTTAACAAAGACATAAGCGATAATTTTGACTTCAGCTCGGTCTTTTATGGAAAAACCCAAATTGCCAGGGGGTATAACTATCCAAACGACTCAATTCCTGTTTCCAAATTTCTTAGTCCGGGTACATTTACTGTGGGGGTTGGCTTCGAATATGAACCTTTCAAAGACACCAAGTTTAATTTTTCTGCGCTGTCTTACAGAAATACATTTGTACTTGACACAACCGCCATTAATCAGCGTGCACATGGTATTGAAAGGGGAGAGCGTTCACGTCAGGAAATGGGTGGGCAGCTTGTGGTACAAAACCGCCTTTCTTTGCTTGAGGATCTGACAATTGAGAACTCCGTCCGGTTGTTTTCCAATTATCTTGAAAAACCTCAGAATGTGGATGTTGACTGGGAGATAAACCTCGAAAAGAAGGTTAGCTGGTATCTAACCGTCCGTATGAATTTTCATTTTATCTACGATGAAAATGTGCTTTTCCCGGTATTGGATGACAATGACGACCCCGTCATTCTTCCTGATGGCAGTGAAAAGGAAGTGCCGCGTTTGCAGTTTAAGCAGTTTTTGGGGATTACAATGGCTTTCAGTATTTAGTCGCCGGTTTCTTCTGCCGGATCATCCGGGGCATCCACCCTTTCAGTGATATCCAGCAGTGAGGATAATTCACTGATAATGGCTACTGCTTTTTGATCTTCGGTTTCCAGTTCCAGCGCTTTGTTGAGCCATGTTGTAGCAGACTCAAGGGCTTCGGTAGAGCGTTCCCTTTCCTGCATTACCAGCCTGTTATTATCAATGGTTCTTGCGTTCTCTTCAATTTCAATCCCGATATTATAATAACAGGTGGCAATGTTCGCATAAACAAGAGGATCTTCAGGTTCAAGTTCTGCGGATCTTTTATAGGCCTGAATTGCGTCCTTGTATTCTCCGGTTTTCTGAAGGATCAATCCTTTGGTGAATGGGTATATGTAATTGGAAGGTGATCTGGCTGATTCTCTTGCAAGCAGGCTCAGGGACTCTTCGATGCGACCCTGTTCAAAATACATGTCAGTCAAAAGGAGCACCAGCTCTTCGTTTTTTTCATATTTACTGATGCCCTGCTCAAGTACTCTCACGGCTTCCAGAGTGTCTTCCTGCTGGATGTGTTCTTCAAACAACAAATGTGAAATATTGGGGCTGTAATTGTAGCTGTCAAGGCGTATAAGGAATTTTATGGCTTCGTCGTGCTTTTCCCCGGCAATGGCTGTCATGGCCATGTTATAGACCAGGTTGGTGTCAGGATCCAGGTTCAGCAGCTCACCCTCTCTGATTTCCATCGCGGTATTGAATGCCCTGAGGGCTTCACTATATTTTTCATCCTCATACCGGCTTTCCCCCATTTTCTGGAAGTCGTTGACCAGCAGCACGTATTTGGCCGTCAACTGTTTTCTTATGCCTCTGCCTGCACCAAGGTCAAGGGCTTTTTCATAAGATTCATAAGCTGTGAAAAGCTGATCCGGATGTAACTCATACAGGTCCCTGTTGTTTCTCCTGATTCCTTCCTGATAGGCGTTTTGGTAGAGCAGCCCCCTGGCTTGCCAGGTGCGGGGCCATTGTGCTGCGTCTTCCTCCTGAATCATTTCTTCAATAAATTCGTGGGCTTCTACGTAGTTTTTATCCTCAATCAGGTGAAAGGCAGTAATGAGTTTGCTCCGCTGGAGGGGCGTAAGGGTGCTGCACCCGGTTAATATAATCAACAGAAATATTATTCGCTTCATCTTTATTTATAGTGTTATCTGTATTGTGTTACGCTTAACAACAGTTTTGTTCGTTGGCGGCATAAGGTTTTCAGGACGTCCGCAGCAATGGCTTTGCTATGTTCAGCGCATGTGATTCAGTTTGCCGGCATGCGATATCCAGTTTGCCGGAATATAATCGAATACCGTAGCCAATGACTCCGGATGCCTTCCGGTATGGAAAAACGTGTGCTGTGTGCATAAATTGTACAGAAGAGTTTCGGAAGCCCATTTTCAAGACTGCAAGATACAAAAAAACCACAAAGCCATTTGCTGTTCAGCAAGCTTCGTGGTGTTGGTTGTCTGCTTATCGCGACAGCGGAAGATGAGGTCAGGTGAGTTCGGCTTCCAGCTTAATGGATGTACCTGTCAGGGCTTTGGATACCGGGCAGTTTTCTTTGGCTTGTCCCGCAATTTCCAGGAATTTGTCCTTGTCAATTCCCTTTACCCCCCCTTTGGTTTTCAGCAATACTTCGGAAATGGCAAAACCACCACCCTGTTTGGCCAATGTTACTTCTGCCGTGGTCTCGATTTTTACCGGCTCAAATCCGCTGGTGTCAAGTGCGTGGGCGAAAGCCATGGAAAAACAACTGGCGTGGGCCGCACCGATAAGCTCCTCCGGGCTGGAGGCAGATTTGTCATCCTCAAAACGGGAAGAAAAATGAACACCGGCCTGGTAACCGCTTGTTTCCAGTTTGTATTGGCCTTTGCCTTTTACAAGGTTGCCTTGCCATTGTGCTTGTGCATAATGCTTGCTCATAGTAGTATGTTTTTAGAAGTTTGTGATCAATCTTTTCATGGTAAACCGAATAATACGCTATTTGTTCACTTCTGTTCACTTCCCCTGATTTGTTCTCTTCCCTGTGTTGATGAAAATCATTTATCTTTATGGTGATGGCTGCCAGTTTACCATGTTGGTGTTTGGTTGCATTCCGGTTTAAACATGCCACGAATTTAAACATATCACATATCTGAGATAATATCCGGGCTTGTTTTTCCGGGGGATGGGTTGAGTTCCGTGCCGTTTATTTTCAAGGTAACTTCATTGAATTCAAGGTAACTTCATTGAAATATTCACAAACATGCTTTTTATATGAAATCGATGAGCTATTTCCTGGCAATGGCGGGCACGATGTTGGCCACATTGCTTATTTCGTGTGAATCTCGGGAGCCAGCCCGCGAAACTGAAAGAGTGCAGACCGGGGCGAATATCCCGGACTGGGCAAAAAATGTGGTGTGGTACCAAATTTTCCCTGAAAGGTTTCACAATGCGGATACCACGAATGATCCTGTTGCCGAAAGGGTCGGAGACCCTCATGGATACGACCTGGGTGCCCCGGAAGGGTGGGAAATCTCTCCCTGGAACGGCGACTGGTATCAGCGTGCGGAATGGGAGCAGCGGATAGGTCCTGAATTCTATGATTTTGTATATACCCGGCGGTACGGCGGTGATCTGCAGGGTGTGATCGACAGACTTGACTACCTGGAAGACCTGGGGGTAACGGCCATTTATTTTAACCCGGTATTTGATGCCGTTTCGCTTCACAAATATGATGCGAGCCATTATCATCACATCGACCGGCATTTCGGACCTGATCCTGAAGGGGACTGGGAGATCATGCAACAGGAAGATCCGAATGATCCGGACACCTGGCAGTGGACCTCTGCGGATAAACTGTTTCTGGACTTACTGGAGCAGGCAAGGGAGCGCAATATCCGGGTTATTATTGACGGGGTGTGGAATCATACCGGGCGCGATTTCTGGGCATTCCGGGACATCCGGGGGCATGGAGAGGCCTCTGCTTACAGCGACTGGTATAAAATCACCCGTTTTGATGAAAGCCTTGATGATGGTTTTGAGTATGAAGGCTGGTGGGGGTATCCGGGGTTGCCTGAGTTTGCCGAAGACGGTGAAGATATTCACCCGGAAGTGAAACAGCACATTTTTGATGTGACCCGGCGCTGGATGGCCCCAGATGGCGATGTGAGCCGCGGTGTGGATGGCTGGCGTCTGGACGTGGTGGAAGAACTGGGTAAGGATTTCTGGCGCGACTGGCACAGCCTGGTTTATGAAATCAACCCCGAAGCTCTTACGGTGGCTGAGATATGGGATGATGCGGCCAGGGATTTTGTGGGTGATGACCTTTTCGGGGTCGTGATGAACTACCGTTGGGCTTATGCCACCCATGCCTTTTTCATTCACCGGACATTGACCGCTTCCGAATTCGGTGACCGGTTGCTTGGGCTGCTGGATGATTTTCCGCAACAGGTAAATTACGCCATGCAGAATCTGATGGACGGACATGATACGGAGCGGTTGGCCAGCATGATCGTGAACAGCGACCATGCCTATAAAGAGAAGAGTAAGATCAGGGACATTGACAATACCTACGATGTGCGCGCACCCAATGCAGATGAAAGACAGGTGCAGCGGCTGATTTCTCTGTTTCAGTATAGCTGGACCGGAGCACCGATGGTATTTTATGGTACAGAGGCCGGTATGTGGGGTGCCGATGATCCTGACGACCGCAAGCCCATGCTATGGCCTGATTTTGAGTACGATGATGAGGTGAACCACCCTTATTCACGTAACCGGCCGCGCGATACG
>PWGY01000229.1 GCA_003554665.1 Bacteroidales bacterium
GTCACAACGGGGCCGGCAAAACAAATATTCTGGATGCCATTTTTTACCTTTCCTTTTGCAAGAGTTTCGCAAACCCCATCGATTCGCAGAATGTCTGTTTCAATAAAGACTTTTTTGTCATTCAGGGAGAGTACCAGCTCAACGATCAGACAGATGCAATCTATTGCGGACTGAAGCGCGGTCAGCGTAAAGTGTTCAAACGGAATAAAAAGGAATATGACCGTTTGTCAGATCATATCGGACAATATCCCCTTGTTTTGCTGAGTCCTGCAGACACTCAGCTGATTCTTGGCGGCAGTGAGGATAGAAGAAGATTTGTTGACGGAGTGATTTCCCAGTACAACAAAGAATATCTTCAACGTCTGATCAGTTACAACAAAGCTTTGCAACAAAGAAATGCCCTGCTGAAGTCTTTTGCAGAACACCGCAATTATGATTCTGCAAGCCTTGACATATGGGACGAACAGCTGATTTTACACGGGGAATACATTTTCACTGAGCGAAAAGATTTTTTTGACAGTTTTTTACCGGTATTTCGTGAATACTACCAGTTTCTGTCAGCAGGCAAAGAGGATACATCGATTATCTACAATTCAAGTCTGCTGCAAACCAACTTCAGGGATGACCTGCTGCAGTCAAGAAATAAAGATTGTGCCGTACAGTTTACAACCACAGGAATTCATAAAGATGACCTTACTTTTCTGATTCATGATCAGCCTGCCAAAAAATTCGGCAGCCAGGGACAACAGAAATCTTTTATCATTGCCCTGAAGCTGGCCCAGTTTGCATTTACCAGAAAAATCAAGAACTTTCATCCCATCCTGTTATTTGACGATATTTTTGACAAACTGGATGAAAGCAGAGTCAGGCAGTTAATGGAGCTGGTCAGCAAGGAGGATTTCGGCCAGGTGTTTGTGACAGATACCCATCCTGATCGCCTGGAAAAGCTTTTTCGTGATCTCCCTTCCGAGTGTAAATTGTTTGAAATGAACAACGGGGGGATCTCTTCAGAAAAAATACTGAACGGATCATAAGGAAGTAATGATGAGCAGAACAAATGAACGTACGCTGGGCGAAATCATCCGCCAGGTTCTCAAAGAGCACCGCCTTGAGGGTAAGATCATGGAAGCGAAAGTGGCATCGGCCTGGTCAGCGGTCATGGGCCCCAACATCGCCCGGTACACCACTTCAGTTCATTTAAACGGGGCAACACTGAGGGTTTGCCTCCGTTCGTCAGTGTTGCGGAGCGAGTTAAGTATGGGAAAGGAAAGAATTGCCTCCATGCTCAACAGGGAGCTTGGAAATGAGGCGGTGCGGGAGATAATTTTCAGCTAGGCTGGTGATCTGTTAATTCAACTTCCAGTCGTCCTTTTCTGATGTCTTTTACTCTGGCCTGAAGGGTTCTGAACCCTCCATACCGCAATAGCGTTTCCCTGTCGAGATGCAACCTCACATCCTCTCCGAAGCAGTCCTGAAGGATCATAACCGGCTGCTTGCTGCCATCGGTAAAAACGAGTTCTTCCAGGCGGTCCAGCGGAAATTCATACACCTTTCCCCTTTTATAACAGGGATGCTCCGGTTCAAGGAAGAAATATCCTTCGGTGCCGAATTTGTCCACGCGGCAGGGCACTTTCTGGCCTTTTTTCAGGCCATAGCGGGCAAAATGTTTCTTTTTTAGCAAATGTTTTCCTCCGAAGGGATCCCGGACAATATAATAAGCCTGCCTGTCACCGGGATGTGATCCTTCGCCCTCCACGATAAAATCATAGGTTCTTCCGGGTTGCAATGTCGCAGGTTGGGAAGTCTCATCCCCGGGAACCAGAAAAAGCTGTCCCTTTTTGATGCGCTTAAGCAAACAGGGCAATTGCGCGGGCGGGTTTTCCCATCTTGCTTTTTTGTAGGTACGCACCTTCCATTGCTTTTTGAAGACGTCCTTTACAATCAAAAAAAAATCGTCTTCTCCCAGTATATTGACACGATGATCTTTGGATACCACATCAAATGAATACACTTTCCCTTCCATGTAATGCGGATGCATGGGTTCAAGAAACATTCTCCCGTTGCAATTGATCTTATCCACCCTGCACAGAACCTCCTTGCCGGGTTTTAGCCCATATTCCTCATAATATAACTGCGGCATAAGGGTTTTATACCCGTTGGGGTCACGCATAACAAACCAGTCGTCACCGGGACCCAGGGAAATCGTTTTAACAATATGAAAAGGGTATACTTTGCCTTCTTCAAGGCGTGCATTGGGAATTGGAACAGAGCGAATATCCATGAACGATCAGATAGAGGATGACTGTATCACATTACCGCCTTTGCGCTGAATCTCAGCCTTCATTTTTTCAAAACCCATTTGGTCAATGGGGCGGGTTGCGTCTTCAATCAGAAAAGTTTCAAACCCCTCTCCGATCGCATCAAGGGCCGTAAAGCCAACACAAACGTCGGCAGCCAGACCGCATATATAAACTTGACGTACACCTTTTCCGCGCAGGTAGTCAGCCAGACCGGTGTTTTTTTTCTTTCCGTTGTCAAAAAATCCGCTATAACTGTCTATTAACGGATCCAGTCCTTTCCGGAAAATGGCCTCAACCGGATTCATGCAAAGATCTTCGGCAAAAGCAGCACCCTCAGTGCCCTGGACGCAATGATCTGGCCAAAGGATTTGGTCCAGCCCTTGCAGTGTGGTATTGTCAAAAGGTTTTTTACCCTGATGGGCAGAAGCGAAGCTTGCATGACCAGCCGGGTGCCAGTCCTGGGTGGCAACCACAAGAGGCAATTTTTTCTGCATTTTGTTTACCGGGGGAATGATATGGTCGCCTCCCGGTACTTCCAGGGCGCCTCCTGGGAGAAAGTCATTCTGAATGTCGACAATGATCAATGCTTCCATAATCAAAGATATTGTTGATGGGTTTTCACAATTTCATCACGCAATTGCTGGATTTTATCTGAGATCCCAACTTTATAGATGTGGGGGAAATCAAACCTTTTATGTTCATCCGGAAGGAGGCTCAGTCTTGCATCCACCCTGTCTTTGACCTCCTGAAGTGACGACGGCTGACCTTTAACTTGTCCCTCGGCAAAATGCGATACGAACAATTCTTCGCAGGACATGCCAGACAGGTCGAGTGATTTTTCTTTATGTACCGGATGCACCATCCTTGCAGGCACCTCTCCTTCCAGGGCAATACAATCCGCATAAAAACACCCGTCCTGATCCTTGAAACGAAGTACTCTTTTTTTTCCGGGAAGTGTGGTTTTCTGAACATTTTCGGAGATTTTCAATCGTGCTTCTCCTTTTGACCAGGCCAGCTTATAAACCCCGTCAATTGCTCCGTCAGGCTTACCAATGATCATGCTGGTACCTACCCCGAATATGTCAATGGGAGCTCCCTGATCAAGCAAACTTTTGATCACGTGCTCATCAAGCTGATTGGACACGATAATCTTCACATAATCCATCCCTTCCCTGTCAAGCATTTCCCTTGATTTTTTTGACAAATACGCGAGGTCTCCGCTGTCAAGCCGAATCCCTTTCAGCCGCTGCCCTTTTTTTTCCATTGCACGGGCCACCTTTATTGCATTGGGAACCCCGCTCTTTAGGGTATTATATGTATCAACCAGCAGCACACAGTTGTCGGGGAAAGCCCTGGCATATTCCTCAAATGCATCCAGTTCCTGATCACAACTTTCAATAAATGAATGGGCCATTGTTCCTGCAGGCTCACTATGGTAAAGCTTAGCGGCAAGTACGTTGGAGGTGTTGTCAAAACCTCCGATAATGGCAGCCCTGGCGCCCTGAAGGCCTCCAAGGCCCTGTGCCCTGCGAAGTCCGAAATCGGAAAGGAGGCGGTGGCCTGCTGAGTAGCGGATGCGACTCGCTTTGGTGGCTACCAGCGATTGAAAATTCAAAAAATTCAACAGCAGGGTTTCTACGAGCTGGGTTTCCAGCAATCCTCCTTCCACGCGCAAAATTGGTTCCGTCGGGAAAACAAGTTCACCTTCCTGCATTCCATGAATGTGACCTTTAAAACGGAAACATTTTAAAAATTCAATATAATCCGGCTGAAATCCCCTTTTGTGAAGAAAATCCAGGTCATTGTCACTGAATCTGAGTTCGCTGAGAGCTTCCAGCAATTCTCCAAGACCGGCAAAAACCACATAGCCGCCCCTGAAAGGGAGCTTCCTGAAAAAATAATCAAAGCATGCAGGCTGATCATGCCGGTCATTCATAAAATAGGCCTGCCCCATGGTCAGCTGGTACATGTCTGTGTATAAAGGTGAAAACATGTGTTCTGGGATCATGCCACAAAGATTTTTAGCACAAAGAATGAATTATCCCTTCACAACAAACACCTGTGAAGTTTCATATTTGACAACTTTAACCGTTTCTCCCTTATCAATAAATCCGGTTAGAGCTGTGGCATCGTAAATGTCATCCTCTATTTCAATTTTTCCACTTGGGCGAAGCATGGTAAAAGCCACCCCTTGTTTTCCAACCAGCGATTTCATCACGGGGTTGGCCGAACTGTAGCCGGAAGAGGTTTCCTGCACCGTATCCAGTGCAAGTTCTCCGAAACGATTGGTGGTAAAAAGTTTCTGCCCGATGTAAAACGACCCGGTCAGTGAAACAAACGCGGCAATGATCACAATCAGGAAAGCCCTCAACACTTCTACAAAAGCCACTCCTGTAAAATCAAAACCCACATTCCCGACCATGGCAAGGGCAAGACCCGTGACCATGAAAAGTACCCCCAGTACTCCGGTAACACCAAAACCCGGGATGGCAAACAACTCCACTGCAATCAGGATCAGACCAAGTACAAACAGGGCAATCTCGTAATTTCCGGCCAGTCCTTCCAGATACAAGGGGGCAAAATACAACAGGGCTGCAGAGAGCGCTACCAATATTGGTATACCGATACCCGGGGTCTGTAGTTCGAAATAGATCCCGGCCAGGATCAGCATAATCAATATGCCGCTGACAATCGGACTGATCAGGAACTGAATGACCCTGTCAACGAAGGTCAATTGCTGTTCAATAATCTCATAATTATCGATACCCGCCATTTCAAATAATTCCGGGATATTTTCGGGGGTACCTTCAGCAAATCCCCATTTCAGGGCTTCAGATGCAGTAAAGGTCAGCACCTTTCCTTCCTCAATAATTCCTTCTATTTCAAAAGAGGGGTCCACCATTGCCTGGGCGATTTCCGGATCCCGCCCCTTGGCTTCGGCCGTTGAGCGCATGGTAGACCGCATGTAAGACTGGAATTTATCAGGAACCACCTCTCCGGTTTGGTCAACCACAGTAGCTGCTCCGATATTCCCACCGGGCCTGATATAAATCTGATCAGCGGCTATAGATATAAGGGCACCTGCGGATGCGGCATTGTTATCCACAAAAACGATAACCGGAATGGGCGATTGCATGATACGGGTACGAATGGAGTCCGCTGACTCCACCATCCCTCCGTAGGTGTTCATGTGCAATAGCACAAAATCTGCATTCAGGCTGTCTGCTTCCTGAAAGGCTCGCTGAGTAAGCCTGACTGCGGGGCGCGCAATATTTTGCTTAATTTCATACTTGTACACCACAAAAGTTTTTTCGGGCTCTGCCTCAACGGCTTTCTTTACCCGGTCATGCCGGCTTTCTGTTTCTGCTGCCCCGGTATTCAGGGCGGAACCAAAAAGTGCCAGCAACATCAAAAAGGGAATCAGCGCTCTCATGTTTTCTTTCAGTTGGATCATTCTTTACGAAATTAACATAAAAAACCCAGAAATACACCGGCAGTATCTGTGCAGGTGCAATTCCCGGGTGAAAAGCTAATATATGTTATTATGCAGTGTCCTTTTAATTCCTTCAGGGTTTATTATTTATTATGGTCTGCAAGGAACTTCTCGAGGCCGATATCGGTCAGAGGGTGTTTCAGAAGCCCGAGTATGGGATCTAGCGGACATGTAACCACGTCGGCACCCACCTCGGCACATTGAACAATGTGCATCGTATGACGAATACTTGCTGCCAGAACCTGGGTGTCAATATCATAATACCGGTAAATGTCCACAATTTGCCCAATCAGTTCCACGCCTTCGGTAGAAACATCATCAAGACGGCCGATAAAAGGTGACACATAAGTTGCCCCCGCTTTAGCGGCAAGAATAGCCTGACCGGCTGAAAACACCAGGGTACAGTTTGTCCTGATGCCCTTTGAGGGGAGTTGGCGAATGGCCTTCACGCCTTCTTTGATCATGGGAATTTTTACCACAATCTGTGGGTGGAGTGCAGCCAGCTTCTCGCCTTCACGGATCATCCCGTCCAGGTCAGTGGAAATCACCTCCGCACTGACATCACCATCCACGATATTGCAAATATCGACATAGTGTTTATTGATGTTTTCTTCTCCCCGGATTCCTTCTTTGGCCATAAGGGAAGGATTGGTGGTTACACCGTCGAGTATACCCAGATCGTTGGCTTCGCGGATCTGATCCAGATTGGCCGTGTCGATAAAGAATTTCATGATGTGTGTGATTAGGATTAAAAAATAAACAGCATTTTTTTAAAAAGAAGGGTAAGCCCTGGCATCGCACCGCTACGACCGCCTACCCTTGCTACCTTCCGGTCCTGGGGGAATTCAGCGGGAGCTGGTCGTACCCTGACTTACCCGGTGCAAAAGTATAAA
>PWGY01000108.1 GCA_003554665.1 Bacteroidales bacterium
AGCCAGGCAGCAGAGAACAAAATGGCCCACACACTGTTTGCCAGCACCTGCCATGTATTGCGCCCCCGCAATGCAGAAGGCCGGTCCGATTGTTTGGCCCTGATGATGGTGAACAACACCGACGTCACAAAAAAGCTGACAACCGGTATCAACCAGGAAAACCCGAGCACTCCGGTAAAATAGACTGCCAGGAAAAACGCCAGGGCGCTTGCCTGCTTTTCCAGCATCCGGAAACGGTACAGAAGCCAGCCACCAAATCCGGCAATCAATACCAGGAGGATCAAAAACAACAGGTCACTCTCGTGTCTGTGCATCACAATAAAAAACAAAGCCGAGCCAAGCGGGATGCTGAGGTTGTCAGAACCCCGCCAGGAGAAAATCTCGAAAACAACCGCCAGGATGGTGGCAAGGATCAGGTAATGGAAAACCGTTGATTCGGGCAGCAGCAGATAAAAAATGACCAACGTACTGATGGCGAATGCCAGTACCCCAAACAACGATTTATCCTCTTTTAGTGGCTGAAATGCAATGTTCCCTGTGCGAATCCTGCCAAACAGATTGGCCATGGTGTCGGACACGGTAAGGGTCAGCAGTGAGGCACGGAAATATTCCGGGGGCATCTGGTAAAGCAAAATAAAGGCACTGAGCACGCCCAGGGGGTAAAAAAGGGTTCCCAGGCTATGGCTGCCCGTTTTATGGAGCAGACGAAAGGATTTTGACCAATAACTGGCAAATGCAAACAAACTCCCGGCCATGATCACCGCAAGCAATGCAGGTTGATCAAGCAAAAAAGTCAGCCCGAAAAGCGCCATCCCGGTCAGGAAATGAATGCTTTTCCTTATGGCCCGGTGGTATGCGATCCGGGTCTGGACGCCTTGGCTGCAAGTGCTTTGGTCATGTTCGCCCTGTTTGCGGAAGTTCTGGTTACCACTGTACTGGTTGCGACCGTCCTGGCCGTGGTCACCATGGCCGTGAACCTGCCCGTCCGAAGCGGATCGGTTTTGAGCGGCCCGGCTGAAATTTGCTCCGCCGGGTTGATTCTGACCTGGAGTTTCCCGGTTTCTTTTGTTCATTGCGTAAATTTAACATAACCGGGTGGATAAGGGTTCATCTGATAAACCAAAAAATTTAAGGGAGTTTAAGCAATGGTAAAGTCACCGTGCCATGAGAGTCCCTGACATGAATATGGTATACTCCGGGTGACAAGCCTTCAAGGCTGATTTCCCTTACGTTATTCGAACTATGGCTCAGTTCTCTGATTACCAACCCATCCTGACTAATCAACAAAATCTGTTCGTACCGGTAATCATGGGGGATTTCCACATATACCCGATCTGTAGCCGGATTGGGATATACTTTAATTTGTTGCTCCCGGGCAGGGTCAGCGACAGAAACTGAGGGATCTTCCACACTGACTGTCGCATAGGCGCTACACCCATTTGAGTCTGTTACCTCAACAGCATACTCCCCGTACTCCACTTCAGTCAGGGTATGACTATTGTGTCCAATGTAATCATCCCAGCTATACGAATAAGGTGGTGTGCCTCCTGATACCCTGGCTGTCAGGTCCAGCAGGTCATTGGTTATCACATCAAAATCTATCAACAACTCATCGGGCTCACTGATCGCCACCGCAACCTGCTTCTCAACATCAAGGTCAGCGTTCTGCACCGTCAATGTCCATATACCCGCACCAAGGCTGTCCCGGAGCAGGTCATAACTTCCGTCTTCCCAGGTCACCTCAAACTCGTCATCACCCACCGTAACCAAAGATATTTTGCCGTCCTTTGCATCATGGCAGGACACATGATCCACAAAAACGCCAAAGGCAGCCTTCACATGCTGCTCTTCCCCGGAAATGAAAAAATACTGCGCCTGGTCAGTGATCTTTAGCCTGGTTATGTTGCCATCTCCGACAGCATCCATACCAATGGCCACTCTTTTGATATTCCCCTGCTTGTCAACCATGTAAAACCAGCCAGAATCATCTTCTGAAGCGTATGCACGAGCCAAAAACAGCAATTGGTCTGCAGGCTGATGCCTTTTATCTTTCAGCCTGTCAAATGCCAGTTGAAGACTCCGTTCGGAGTGGGCGAAATACGGACCGGACACTGCCTGGAAAAAATCCGCAGGATAGCGGGTGAAGTGTCCGGGCTCTACCTGACTCTGCAGGTAATTCAGAGAATCCTTCCCGGCACTCTCCAGTAGCTTGGTCCTGACCTCTTTGAACAACGGTTGTTCCACGCCCAGTACCGAATCCACATTCGCAGACAACCCCTGCAGCACAGACAGGGTAAAATAATCTGATTCCCAGGGCTTGCCGTCGGGAGGAATGACATCGGTCACAGCACTCCCAATGGTCGCGGATGAAATGCCAAAATGCCCGATGGTGTTGAGGGGGTGTTTTTCGTGGCCTCCATTGGCCGAAACCAAAAGCGTCTGATGATCTTTGCGGGGAAATAGCTCCAGAACCTCGAATATTTTGGCCGTCTGAGACCCATCCAGCACATTGTTGTCCAGAACGAAAACGCCCTGTTTGTTCCAAAGCTTTTGCCGGTAAGGATCATTAAGCTGGCCGGTTCCTGCAATGTTCCCAATGCGTTCTTTGGGATCGTTGTCGTGCAGATAATTGTACACGGCAAGGTTGGCAATAATTTGCCTTCTTATGCCCGCTAAACGGGGATGGGTATCCGGGTCAATTGTGGCAGCCAGTTGCAAATACCCGTTGGATGATTCAATCAGTCGGTCATAGTGGTCAATGATCTTTTCGGTATTAAATGCGGCTTTTTCATCTCCGGCCAACAAAAGGTCGGCCAGGTAGCTATTGGTCAGCAACAAGGTCTGGCCGGGACCCGGTTGGTGTTGCAGCGTATCGGACAGGTTATCAAGAGAAATGATTTCTTCCTGTATGCCCGTCAAGGCATAAAACAGGCCCTTTTGCAGGTTCTTACGAACTGTGGGGTTGGGATCAGCAAAAGACTGGTGGGCCAAATAATCCAACAGGTTTTCAGTAAGGTAAAACTCACGGAAGTAGTCGGCAAACACATCCCTCCACTCTTCAACCGGCGCTTCTTTGTAATCCAACAAAATCCTGTTGACTTCATCCACGCTCTCTTCCACCCAGCCACTGTCAGACAAGGTGTTCAGATGATCTACAAGTTCAGCCTCAAGGGCGTTATTGATGTGTACCAGTGGGATGGGGCGGGTGGAGATGATGGAATATAGAACTACTTCACTGGGTTCCTCTTGTGGCCAGGTTGTCAAAGGCACATTGGCATAAGAAAAAAAGTCTATTCCGTTCTTTCCGTCAATGTTTATTGGGTAGGTATGAGTTACTCCGGTATCTAAGCCCTTACTATTGGGTGAGTTTTCATATTCGCCCATTTGCCATCCTTCAACAAACGGAAACAGATCATTATCCATTACAGTAAGACCATTTCCATCGTTTATATATACGACAATACCCGGTACATTATGAAGGGTGTGAACCAGATCTAAAGTTCCGTTATTGTTTACATCCACTACATGTAGTTGTCCTTCACCGTGATATGACTCCAAATATTCCGGAAAATCAACCCACGCATCGGTTTGATCAACAAAGGTACCGTCACCTTTATTTATTATTATTTGAATCGTAGCGCCTTTATAATAGGGCTCGTCCCTGGTTGTTGCTACCACAATATCATTTAAACCATTTTGGTTCACATCATATATAACGGCATGGTTGAATTTAGTCCCAGATCCATATCTGCCGGGTGGCAACTCAACCAGTTTTCGGTTTTTAAAAGAGGAGTCTCCATCCTGACTTAGCCATATATATCCAGATATATTAAGTGGATGTTCTTCACCGTAGAAAGTAACTATATCTTCTATGCCGTCATTATTTAAATCACCAATAACAGAGGAGTTTATGTTTGCCAGAGAAGGCCTCAACTCTTCAGGCAAATCCATTTTTCTGTTTTGAAAACTCCCTTTACCATCATTTAAAAAAAGCACTTTCCCTAGATAAATATCAGGATACCCGTTGCCAACAACATCTCCCACGGCTAAATCATGTGACGAATCAAATCCTTCTGGTAGCCCTCCATCTTCCTGGCCTTCAATCTTGGCAGTAGCATCATAATAAGTGCCGTCTTCATTCGATAACAAAAGAGGGATCGGTTCATTTTCAGCCGTGGCAGTGCCATCAGGGTTACGCTTAATCATTCCCCCTGATGCCGCAACAATGTCTGGCCTTCCGTTTTGGTTGAAGTCAGCAGTTTTGATACGATATGGCCCGAACCGGAGAGGACCAATACCCTGAATTAGCTCTGGAGCCATTCTGAATGAACCATCTCCATTGTTTAGAAAAATTGAAATAGGTGCTCTTGACTCCCTTGGAAGTGTATGGTTAAAAATGGACCACTGCATTACAAAATCCTCTAACCCATTACCATTAAAATCTCCACGGGCAATGTTATCGGGGACAATACTAAAAAACCCCGGGGGGAAATAGTCATCTGGACCAGGGTAATACCCGCCTTCATGTTCCTCCATGATTGCTGCACTTGTCCACCCCAAAGGTCCTACCTTAAAATACCTGGTTTCCATTACTCCCGAGCTATCAACCAATTGATGCTTGTCTTGACTAAAGACGATCATTGGCTCTGTAAAAAACTCATACGGCTCCCCATAACTGGTTCCCATATCGTTTGTTGCATATGCCCTCACATAATAGGTGGTCTCTGAAACCAATCCCACCATTTCCGATGAAAATGCTCCCACAGCACCTTCGACGGTGACCAACCCTTCATGATCTTCCAGATCCGGATATTTATGGGTGCTCCAGACCAAACCACGGGCAGTTATACTGGCACCACCATCGTGAAGTACATCACCCCTGCCCATAGCCGAAGTATATTGGGGATCAATGATGTTTTTGGTTTTAACCCCAGGAGGGGAGTTGCGGATGCATCGCAAACCAAAACCGTAAGTGGTTGGGTTTTCCCATAAAGTCACATTTCCCTGGCGGTTGTACATGCTCAACCTTACAGCGTTTCCGGGAGAGGTTTTGGTAGATGACCACAAATAACCATTGTTCCCGTAAGAATTAAACTCCCCCCTGGGGAAACGTTCAAGGCTGGGCAAAAGAGAAAGGCCCGCCAGGTCTTTGCCATAATGAACATCGTGGGCGGCCCACCTGGGGTGCGTGCTGGTTGCGCAATCACCACCCAGGGGCGAATCAATTTGCCTGCATGATTTCAGGGCGTTTCCCACCCCGTTCAGGTCACTGCTTTCGGGGTCGTTATGAAGCCCATGCTTGTCGATTAAATAATCCTTGAGTTCAACAAAATCCGACTCACCGGGTATGCGAAACCCCGGAGGGCAAATGCCCCTTTCATCACCTACCACATACCAGTTGTACAATAGTCCATAAGCATCAACAACTTCAGCTTCTGAATCCAGCCCATCCAGATAACTGTAAGGTGAAACCGCATAGGCACCAGTTGCAGTGTTAGCCCACTCATCATCATTTAACCCGGTCAAAATGGAATCCCCATTATTGTACCTGGTAACCCGAAGGTTTTCTGCCATCCACTTTTGTTCACCCACAACGACCGTTGGGTATTCATTTCCATCGATGTCTGTTACCTTATTTGATTGCCCCGAACAAACCCCATAAGAGCAAAGCAAGGCAAGTAAAATCAGTTTTATTTTCATTTCAATGGGCATATAAGAGTGTTTGGATTCAGGGCGAAGACTGCCTGATACACCGAACACCAAAAGCTTCGAGGTTCTTGAAACTTCCAGATAGGGCAGAAAAATTGGGTTTTTCATGATGGCGGGATGGAAGTGAGGCAGAGGCAAAGAGGAGGTTAATTGATAGAAATAAATAAGTCGTTGATCAAAACTACGTTTTAGGGGGCAGAAATACAAACAATCTACTTCGATTCTTCACCAGGCCCCTGAAACAAAAGGTTTGACGGTCAGCAAAAGAGACGATCCAGGCGCACAGAAACAGGCAAGGCCCAATAAAAAACCCCTCTCTAATGAGAAGGGTTGTGAACAATGCGACGATGATTAGCTGAGCAGCAGCGTTTCAGGCTGCAGCAAGACACTGAAATAGCAGGTCAGGTGCAAAAATCCAGGCCTGCTTCTGGCAACCCGGTTAATCTTCTACAACCCGCCTAATCATTATTGAAGACCTTTCCGCTTCCCCGCATCACCAGGTTTTTCTGCGGATTTCCACGGAAATACACATTTCCGCTGCCATTGTTTTTAACCTCAAGGTGCTCATCCACGGATATATAACTGTTACCAGACCCGTTGACCTTTACGCGGCTAACCAATGTATTCAGATCATAGCCATTTAATGAGCCTGAGCCTGCTATCTGTATGTTTTGCAGGTAAGCTTCTCCGGCTAGGTTGACGCTACCGGACCCGGCTATCCTGGAGTGGACTTTTTCAGCATTCACCTTTGCGGTTATGCTTCCCGAACCGCTTACCCGGAAATGCATTTCCTCGCCGGTGAATACATCACCAACCAGTATATCACCTGACCCGCTGACCGATATTTTTTCTGCCGAAGGCAATGAAACATGAATG
>PWGY01000157.1 GCA_003554665.1 Bacteroidales bacterium
AAAACCCCCCTGACGGAGTACTCGTCCACGGGTTTGATGACACTGCCAGCAATAAGTTCAATCTTGCTGAAGGGAATATGATCAAGGTAAGTTTCGGGTGTTTGCAGCCCCAGTGCCCTGGCCAATCTTTTCCCGGTGGGTTTTTCGTCGATCTTCATTTCGGGTAATTCCAGCCCTGATGAATAATTGGTTCTGAGATAAACAGCGGAAGCAAGTGAAGCCTGGAGGTTTATGTCGCGTTTTCGGATTCTTTGATGCAAATAATCGGTCAGGCGGCAGGGCGTCAAATGCTTGGCCGCCAGGCTGTCAGCTTTTGGTGCCAGGCTCTTTTGGCCTTCAAAAACTGTGATGGTTTTATTGATAAAATATCCGGATGTTTTTTGCAGCAACCATTCGGCTTTAAGCAACAACCAGATAACCGGGAAAATGATGACTGATAAAATCCACCGGCATTTATATGATCGCTTAATCCGTTCTTTAACCGATGTCATATTCATTGTTGCCACTGGCAATTATTTGCCTTTACATGACGATCTGCAGGCTGCATTGGCCAATGACCTGCAAAAATATTTCATTGTTCAGTGCAATCCGTTGGTTGGTTGAAGAAGGCATTTATTTTCCCAAAAAACACATCTTCAGAAAAATACCTCTGAATCGTCACGCCTGCATTCTCACGAACCTGGTTATTCAATTGCGGGTTTTCAAATAATTCTGCTATGATTTGATAAAACCCACTGTGGTCACCGGCAATGAACACATTCTCCCTATGTGTAAGTACATCCTGCAACCCCCGTGCGGCAAACGGGGTCATGACACAGCATCGCCGGGCAGACATTGCCTCCAGCACCTTAATATTGGTGCCTGCACCCTGAAAAATCGGTGCAACAACCAGGCTGGCACAGTCATATTCCCTCTGAAGGTCTTTCACATACCCCGGTAAATGTACGCCCGGGGTTGCCCGCCATTTTTTGGATAGGCCGGGTGGCGTGCCTTTCCCCACAATCCGCAATTCTGCCCCGGGAAACTTTTTCCGCACCTGCTTCCAGACCCTGGAAATAAACCAGTTCATCCCGATCCAGTTGGGCTCGTAAGACATGGTTCCCACAAAAAGGATGACCCGGCTATCCGGGTTGAAATGGGCTTCCGGGCCAGGAAGGTTTTTCGTGAACGGTATATTCGGCAGGTAGGATGAATTCGGATATGTTGCCTGTTCGCTGTTTGAAAAAAACAAATGGCTGGCCTGATTCATGAACCGCTTTGTATGTAACCTGGTCAGAAGGTAACAAAACAGGTAATACATCCGTATTCTGAGGTTCGCTCCGGGGTTCATACAAAAAGACCTGAACTTCTCTGACGGGTCATCATCCACATCCACAATTAAACCCTTTCGGTGATACAGCCCACACCGATATGCCGCATCCACGTACCTCAGTACAATATGGTTATATGTTGTTCCATCAAGCAGATCCCTGACAACACCTGCCCCGGTGCGATGGATTTCATGAATCGAATAAGGACTCCAGAATTTCAGTTTGTTGGCCAGGATCTTCGAGGGCTTCCGTCCCCCATTTTTTTGATGAAACCAGTACTTTATTTCATAATTGTTGCCCAACCGTTTTCCGGGAGGGGGGTCATCAGAAAAACATACCAGATCCACGTGGCCGGTTTTGCGCAAGGCCTCAAAAAGCAGGGATGTACGTTGTTCTGCACCACCATGGTTTGCAAAAGGGCTGTGCAGACAAACAAAGAGTATGCGGGGCAATGAGGCCATCAGGGCATTACGGATGAGGGCGTTGCGGATGAAGTCATTGTCAGCTCATGCAGATATCAGCTCCGGAAAAGCATTTGCTTCCGGACACCCGGCCCTTCCCCGCGATTGCATGATAAATTTCTACGTGTTCGTTTACACATTTTTCCCAGGAAAAGGAACGGGCCCGCGCTTGTGCCTTCTTGCCGTACCGCGCCCTGAAATCCCCATCCTGACATAATCGATACATGGTATGGCAAAGTGCATCCTCATCGTCCGGGGGCAACATAATCCCTCCGTCTCCCACCACTTCCGGCAGCGACGACACATCAGAGGTTACGGTGGGCACGCCGCATTGCATGGCTTCCAGTGGCGGCAGCCCGAAACCTTCATATTGCGACATAAAAAAAAATGCTGTGGCATTGCTGTAAACCGCTGCCAGGTCCTTTTCCGGTATTCTTCCGGTGATGATGATCTTGTCTTTATATTTTCCGGCCTGCTCAACGGCAGCAAAGATCGGGTCAAACTCCCAACCTTTGGCCCCTGCCAGTACAAGGTAAAGGTCATTGATGTGCTGTTCGCGAATGAACTTCAGAAAACTGTGAATCAGAAACTCCAGATTTTTCCGGGGCTCCAGCGTGGCAAGGCTTAAAAAATAACGGTCGGGCAAGCCGTATTTTTGTTGAGCAGCCTTAAGCCTTTGGGGGTCATCACACGGATAAAACAACTCAGGGTCTGCGGCAAGATGGCTGACAAATACCTTGTCCGGATCAATCCGGTTGTCGTAATTCAGCAGATCGTTGCGTGTGTGGTTTGACACACAGATGACATAATTTGAGCCGACCGAACCAATGATCTCCCGCATCAGTTGTTTATGATGATGCCCTGGCAGAATCAGTGGAATCAGGTCGTGAATGGTGATCACCTTTTTCAGATCCGGGTATTGCTCCAGCTCATACGGTATTTTTGAATAAGGTGTGTGGAGCACATCCGATCCGGCAAAGACATCTCTGTCGTAAATAAGCCTGTCAATGTCAATATTCAGTAGCCGATACAGCCGGTTAAGGGTCCTTACCCCCTTGCCGAAAACCTTTCTGGGAAATGGCCAGGCTTGTGTGTTGGCCAGGCGTGCATCCGGTTTTTTCTTCTTCAGATAGTTTTTGGCGCTATTTACAGTCAGGGCAGAATCCGTGTTTGCATGATATACTTTCAGCCCGTTGGTTTCGTGAAACCGGTCCAATAGTGTATCTGCATAGCGGAATAAGCCTGTATGCCACCGTTGGTTTTTATATAGGGATGCCGGGAGAGAAAGGTCAAAGACCAGCTTCAGATCCGGGTTTTGTTGTGACATTTGCAGCATTTCAGGCTTCACCGTTTTGGTTTTCCCTCAACAACAGATCACGGATTTTTCCTGGTAACCAGGTAAAAAGACGTCCGATACGCCATGTTGGCGAACGGAATAATAGATCTTGGGTTTCGGCCAGACGTACCATTGCACTGGTATCGAACCCGCTTAATACATAGTCGGGATGTATGGCGACTTTATAGGTGTAGCCTTGCCCCCAGGCTACAAAAACGGGAAGGCTCTCTATGGCATGCGCCAGTGTACCTCCCCCGGGCATGGGCTCTCCCGGGAAATCTTCTGCAGAAAGATCCAGATTCAGCAAGGGTTCAATGGCTTCGGGCCGATACCAGAACATGGTGCCATAGGGCATAATGGATGAATGCAAATTATCAAAAGACAGTTTCTTTTTCAATGACATTGCATTCCATAGTGACATAGCGGTATCTTTGGTGTTGTTCCATCCGGGGACAACTGAGGTCCTTTTAAAAAACACCGGAACATCGGGGATCACAACCCCGAGATCCTTTTCCTGCTCAAATGCATCGATGATTTCATTCATTGGCCTGATCAGGGTATCCACCATTTCATCCATCCACAAAGCCCCTATCCACTCTTTCGTTGTGGCACTTTTCTTGGTATGGAAATGACCCACCACATTGTAGCCGGCAAGCTTTTCAGAGATATTCATCCATGGCAGAACATCCCGGCCAATATTCTCAAAAACAAAAACTTCCTTCAGTGCCGGTGAGGTCGCCCCCGGGTCAAACAAGGTTGCTATTTTTGCCTTTTTCTCCTCAGTATCAGTAGTAATAAATAAATCGAATGCGCAGTTTGACTGTTGTAATGCAGCAAGGTGCCTGAGAAACACTTCCAGATAATACACATGAAAATGAATGGCAACATGCTGCGCGCCTTCACGGTGCGGGCGGAAAGAAGAATTAACCCACAGTTTGTTGTCCGTAATGTTTACTGATTGGTTTGGGGGCAGGTTATGGTTAAAGTGTGCATCAATCAGGCTTCCATCATAATCAGATTTTTCCGCAATGATTTTTTTCAGGTATGCGGGGTGTTCCGTATAAAAAAAACTTTTGATTTTGAGAAAAGGGGATCTGTTTTTGATCAGCAGATCCGGGTGAAAAATGCTGAGATTTGGTTCAGAAAAAGGTGTTTCAATGTGGTCCACTGCCGCGGTGTATTTGAATCCTGCTTTGGCCAGGTGCCTGGTGAGGTCAGTTTCATAACGCTGTACAAGAACCCGTTTGGTGGTGTGCTCCTTTACCCTCTCCCAAAATTCCCCAAACGCAGGTGAGGCAATCACATTGCTATTATACACCATAAAGAAACTCTGGATGTGTTCCGGGATCGGCTTTGTTCGAAGCATTTGGCCTGGTCTGTAATATGGGTGTCGGGTGATCCCCCAAAAATCGATATCCTGATTTTCCATCCTTCTATACACATCACAAAGGGGGAACAGCGGACCAAAACAGGAGTCATTCATCAGTGTAACACTGTCATAAGTTGCAAGCACATCCCACCCTGCAACACTCATTGCCTCTTTCCACGCCCCGAAATCAAAACCGGTGTTTTCCCTGACCAATGTTTGGTGTGCGAACCCGGCCACCTGATTCCGGGCTTCTTCATTCAGTTTGCTATTCGATACAAATATGACATTGGCAAACAGCGGCTGCAATTCACGTAGCCAATGCAACACATAGCCTGAAAGCTGATCGTGACAGTTATAGTGGGAAAAAATCAACAATCGCTTCATTCCTTTGATCCTGCCTTATAACCCAACTGCTCTGCTCCCCCAGCTGCTGGTCTTTGGAATAAACCGCCTGATTTCTCTTGCAATAACCGGTTTGTAAACATGATATGCCGGCAAATCATGATTAATCAATGGCATGAATTCATTATAAACCTCAGGCAGTTGATATTTGAGATGCACCAGCTGTGGGTACATATACTTTTCCCAGGCGTATTTGACACCCCCTGAGAACAAACCATTCGTTATCAGGTAATCCCTTATCTGCATCCGAAGACCGAATCTGTGATGCCAGATTATCCGTTGTCTTTGCGTATCCTGACTTTTTCCTACAGATTCAGCCCTCCAGAATATCCGGGTGTGATACGGAGAAGTATACACGGGTCTGCCTCCTGATTGCAATATGCGAAACATCAACTCATATTCATCCGATGAGAACCATTTTTCACCAAATCCTCCGGCTTTTATTACCGCGTCCCTGCGCCACAGAAGTGAACTTGTAATTCCAAGCTTGGAGGAGATTAAGCCAACCCAGTGATCCGGATATGCTTTAACGGGGTGAGCCTTTCTGTTTCTGACACTCAGGTAATTTCCCACAACGAAATCCGGGGACTTGCCGGCCATTGCACTGACCTGGCAGGCGATTTTAGGCGGCAAAAGCTCATCATCAGAGTCCAGCATCTGTACGTATTTCCCTTTCGCCCCGGAAATGCCCTTTTTCCTGCATGCCGTATGGCCCTGTTGCTGCTCGGTTAATACAGTGATCTTTTCAGGAAATTTTATTCCATAATTATTGAGGATGCTCAGGGTTCCATCCACAGAATTATTATCCACTAAAATAATTTCAGTGTTCGGATAGGTTTGATGCAAGGCACTTTCAATGGCCCTTTTTACAAAGGCTTCACTGTTGTAACAGGGGATAATAATGGAAACCAGTGGGTGCATCCCGATATGGATATTTAAGAATCTGCTTGATAGATTAGCTTCCCAACTCTTGTGATGTGGTCTTTCAGCTCCATAGTTTGAATGCTATGTCGGAATCCCGGAGGCCGTACATGTTCAGAATTCTGCTTTCAGTTTTTCGTAAAGTTCTTTCAAAAGGGGGTAATAAGTTTCGCGAATTGCGGCAACCACCTGATCAGCTGTTTCCTCATCATAGGTGTGGATGGTCAGATTGCGATTCTCCAGCATCTGCATCCAACTGTGGCCATCCTGAACCAGGGAGGTTTCAAAAGCTTTTTTGATTGCGTTTCTGGGGGAAACCACTTCTTCGAATCCCTGTGCTTCAAGGTAATCTTTCAGCATTTTCCAGGATAACTCAAAGGTCATCTCAAAGAAATGCACCATTCCGGCTTTCTGGATGATATCAGGGTTCTCTACAGAAAGAGCCTCCTCCAGGTGCCGGAGTGCTTTTTCGTAGTTGCTGAAGCGTTGTTTCCATCTGATGTCTTTCATGGCTGACTCCTCACTTCACCGGAAACACCCCGGTCTTCTCCAGGTAGGCGATGATGCGGCCGGGGTTCTGGCCGTTCTCGTGGCCGCGGAGGGTCAGGTCGGGCCCGGACGGTACCTCGTAATCGCCATGCATCCCCGGAACGGGCGTATTCAGACCCTGTTCGGCGCGGCGGTAAGGCTCCGGCTTGTTGCGGCGGCACGTTTCCAGGTCAGCCT
>PWGY01000241.1 GCA_003554665.1 Bacteroidales bacterium
CCAAAAGGCCGGCAGCAGCGAAAGATGAGAAAGCAAGCGGGATGTACATTCTGCCTCACCAAACCAGGGATTTTTCCAACGGGCTTTACCTTGCCATGGTACCACGAAACCAGGATCAGGTATTGGCCAGTGCCATGGATTTTTACTTATTGAACCACACTGTATATCGTACTTCTTTTGCCTTGTTCATCAATAAATCAGGCATATTTTACGGTAAAGCAACCGGCACAATTGCACCGGGATCCAGGCATCACCTTGGTAAGGTAGAGCGGGCAGACATCGAAGAATGGGCACACGCCATGCTTCAAACCCTCTTCTACAGTGAGGGAAAAACAGAGCTGATTCCGCCGGCGGCCGACTATATCGTTTTCAAGCCGGTAAAAATTTACAAAGAAGAAAGCTTTTTGTTTTCGCCCATGTTGCATAAAAAGGCTCTGAAAATACTTGTTACAGTTCCGGGTAAACCTGACAGCAGGCAAACGGCAGAGGTGGAAGTGCCGGATACGGTAAAACATATGAAGGAAGAACTTGATCGCAGCACCGGGAAACCTGAACCGGAACGCAAAAACAAGGGGATTCTGGAGAAGCATATGGTTGGCGAGAACATTGCAGAAGTTGACCTGCATATTTTGGAATTAACTGACAACACCATCAATATGACCAATGCCGACATGCTCAACATGCAGCTTGATTACGTAAGGCGCTGCCTTGAAGAGGCCGGCAGGCAGCATGTCAATAAACTGATCTTTATTCACGGGGTTGGCAATGGCACACTGAAGCAGGCTTTGGTGAAGCTGCTCAAAAATACAACAGGACTGGAATACTTTGATGCACCTTATGCCCGTTACGGCATGGGTGCCACTGAAGTAAAATTGTTCCATTCCGGAATACATAAAAAAAACGATCTTTGAAAAAGGCAGGCCGTCCTGTCGCGTCCCCGCTTGCGGGATGAGGAAAGTCCGGGCAACACAGAGCAGCATACTTCCTAACGGGAAGCCGGTCTGCATTTGCAGGCCGAGAGCAAGTGCCGCAGAAAACTACCGCCTGCCTCCGGCTTGCGCCGGGCAGGTAAGGGTGAAAACGTGAGGTAAGAGCTCACGCCATGCCCGGGTGACCGGGTATGGGGGTAAACCTTATGCGTTGAAAGGCCAAATATACCGGGGATTGAGGGTTGCTCGCCCGATCCCGGAGGGTAGGCCGTTAGAGGCAATGCGTGAGCATTGTCCCAGACAAATGACAGGAGGCATGCCTCCGGCATGCAACAGAACCCGGCTTACAGGCCTGCCTTTTTCTTTAAATGAATCATTAACCTGATACCTGAAGTAAGATGATTAAACAGTTCACCTCCCTGCTGATAATCCTGACGGCATTGCTCATGACGCATCAGGCCTCCGGCCAGCAAACTGCCGGTCATGATGAACCCGGAGCCACTTACCGGGAGGCAAGGGCTTTATTCAATAATGAAAAATTCGGGGCGGCCAGGCAACTGTTTCTCCAGACCATCCGTAAAATCGATGACCAACAGAGTGAGCTAAAGGCCAGCGCCACCCTCTATGCCGCACTTTGTGCTGCAGAGCTTGATCATCCTGACGCCGAAAAACTCCTCCTGACTTTTCTGGATCAACATCCGACCCATGCAGGTCAGAAGCTGGCCTGGTTTCACATGGGAAATCTGGAATACAAAGAAAGGAACTACCGGCAATCAGTCAGATGGTATGGCAGGCTGGATGTTCAGGATGTGGAAAGGGAAAGACGGAATGAGTTTCTGTTTAAGAAAGGCTACAGCCATTTCATGACAGACTCCCATACTGAGGCCCGGCGGCTCTTCAGGCAAATCACTGATCCTTCCTCCGGATACCATGTCCCGGCCACCTACTACAGCGGCCATATAGACTACCTAAACGGCGAATATGATTCAGCCATGCGTGCATTCCGGTCACTGGAAGATGACCGGCAATACGGCGACGTGGTACCCTTCTACATTGTACACATTTTTTACAAGCAGGAAAGGTACGATACCCTGCTTGAATACGCCCCCCCTTTACTCGAAGAAGCTCCTCCCCGGCAAGTACCGGAAATATCGAGGCTGATCGGAAGTGCATATTTTCACCGCTCAGATTATGCGGATGCCATCCCTTACCTAGAATCCTTCATGGAAGCTCCGCGAACGGAAAGCAGCAAAGAAGATCATTATCACCTTGGATTTGCCTATTATATATCAGGTCGTTATGAAGAAGCCATCCCCCATCTCGAAAAGGCTACCGGAGAAGAGACCCCCCTGGCACAAAATGCCTACTACCATCTTGCATCTTGTTACATAGAAACTGATCAGAAGCGATATGCAAGAAATGCCTTTACCCGGGCCCATGAACTGGACTTCCATGAAGACATTGCCCGTGAAGCTCTTTTTCATTACGCAATGCTTTCATTTGAAATGTCTTATGACCCATACAATGAAGCCATTCTGGCGTTTCAGAAATACATCAGTGAATATCCGGAATCTCCAAGAACTGAGGAGGCTTACGGCTACCTGGTAGATCTGTTCCTGACCACGAGTAATTATCGCGATGCCCTCAGTTCGCTCGAAAACACATCTCTGGACACACCCAGGCTCAAGGAAGCCTATCAGCGTGTCACCTATTACCGGGGCGTGGAGTTGTTCAATAACGGCGACTTCCGAAATGCCATTGATCTGTTCGCCCGCACCCAACGTTTTTCTGAAAACCGCCGGCTAAACGCAGCCAGTCTCTACTGGAAAGGAGAAGCCTATTTCCGGATTGAAGAGTTTGAGGAAAGCATCCGTGCTCATGAGGAATTTCTTGTTACCCCCGGTGCCTTCTCGCTGGACTACTTCAACCGCGCTCATTACAGTATCGGTTATGCGCATTTCAAACTGGAAAGGTACAGCCAGGCCATCACCCCATTCAGAAATTACATCAGTGAAACAAATGATGATGACCGCATGGTCAATGACGCCACCCTGAGGGCTGCTGATGCCTATTTCATGAGCAAGCAGTACCAGCCGGCACTGACCTGGTACCAGAGAGCCATTAATATGGACGTGGTCGATACGGATTATGCCGTATTCCAGAAAGGACTTGTGGAAGGCATCCTGGGTAATTTTGAGGAAAAGATCCGAACCATGGAGCAATTGCTCCGCGACCACCCCCGATCCTCTTATGTGGATAACGGAAAATATGAGATTGCCAACACATGGCTTTTGTTGAGCAACAGCGGGCAGGCAAAAGATTATTTTTCACAGGTGATCAACGAACACCCCAACAGCGCCTGGGTGCAAAGCTCCATGTTGAAAACAGGTCTCATTCACTACAACAACAACGAAGATGAGGAAGCTTTGAAGATGTTCCGCCAGGTCATTGAAGAATATCAGGGTACTCCCCAGGCACGCGAAGCCCTGATGGCCATGCGGAATATTTATGTGGAGCTGGACAGGGTGGATGAGTTCGTGCAATTTTCTGAAAGCCAGGGAATGGCTGACATTACTGAGGCACAACAGGACTCCCTGACCTACCAGGCTGCAGAAAACCGCTATATGCAGGGAGATTGCGACGAAGCGATCCAGAGCTTTTCCAATTACCTGGATCGTTTCCCGGAAGGGATCTTTGCCACCCATGCAAACTTTTACCGGTCGGAATGCTATTTTCGCAGCAACCAGGAACAGCGTGCACTGGCAGGCTACGAATACGTCATTGAACAGCCTGGCTCCCAGTTCAGGGAAAACGCTTTACTTAGGGCCTCCTCCATTCACTACAATGAAAATCACTATGAAGAAGCCCTCACGCATTTTTCCGAACTGGAAGAGGTGGCCCAAAGCCAGAGCAACCTGATGGTTGCAAAAAAGGGAGTCATGCGCTGCCTTTACAGGCTTGAGAAGTATGAGGATGCAAAGGAAGCAGCCCTGCGCGTGCTTGAGTCAGACCGGGCAGACCAGGATACAGAGCAGGAGGCCTATCTGGTACGGGGTATGTCGGCCATGGAAACCGGAAACAATGCGGTGGCGGTTACCGCATTGGAAAGGGTTAAGGAAATTACTTTAAACAGACAGGCTGCTGAGGCCATGTACTACCTGGCACTGATCACATTCAGAAAAGGGGAATACGAGGATGCCGAGGAACAGATTTTTGAATACAGCAGCCGGATGTCGGCTTATGATGACTGGCTGGCCAAAATTTTCATTCTTTTGGCGGATGTGTATATTGAAACGGAAAACACCTTCCAGGCCAGGGCTACACTGGAGAGCCTGATTGAAAACTACGACGGGCGGGAAGTTCTTGAAGAAGCACGAAGCAGACTGGAATTCGTCCGGGAGCTGGAACAGGAATCTGATGAACCCGAACCTGAAAATTCCGGTAACTGACCCAGATAATGATGAGAGGTGTATTCATTGAAAGATAACCACACAAGACATGACTGACAATAATTTTTTTAAAGCCGCCGGCATATGGATGTTCACCCTGATCCTTGGAACAACCACCCTTTACGGTCAGCAAATCAGGGATATTGATGAGATCCAGGTGGTGGCTCCCTACGAGCCGAGCATTTCAGATGCATTCAAGATCAACATCAACCCGGTCATTCAGGATACCATGACCGTGGCAATGGATTTTGATTACAGGCTGCGGCCCCTGAAGCTGATTACCCGCCTGCAGCCAGAGCCACTGACACCTGCGCGTATAAGTGCGGAGCCTTCCCGCCAACTGAGTCGCGGATTGGTAAAAGGAGGATACGGAAGCTACCAGACACCCTATTTTGAAGGCTTCTACAACTCCCTGCAGTCAGACAGATACGCCCTGGGCCTGCGCCTGAAGCACCGCTCATCCGGCAAGGAAATTGAAAATCACCCGCACAGCACTTACAGTCAAAGCAAGGCAAATATCAACGGAACCCTGTTTTTTGACCGCACTGCACTCGATGCTGATGTATTGTACAACAGACATCTGGTGCACTACTACGGATTCCCATCGAACTTCACCGACACCTTGCTCCCCGCCGACTCTCTCCTGCCGGGGGCAAGCGATCTCCGTCAGCAATATGATTTGCTTTCCTCAGCACTTGGCTTCGGCACCCATCATACCGACTCATCGCGCCTAGGGTATAGGGTTGATGCCAACCATAACTGGCTGAGCGACAGGCATGATGGCGCAGAGCACCATGTCAGCCTGGATGGCAATATTGGCAGAGAAATCGAAGCCGACCCGTTCAGCATTGCCCGCAAACAATACCTGGCAGTGGACCTATCAGCTGGTTACTTTCATAACACAGACCCTGCTGACACTACCGCATCGGCACTTTACACCCTGAAGCCCGTACTCCACTCCCACCTGAATAACCTGGATTTTCGCATTGGTGTTAACGTGAGCGTAGAGGGTGATGACGGAAATTACCAGCTTCGGGCTTATCCGCTGGCAGGTCTGGAATTGAATATCCTGCGCAATAACCTGGTAGCTTACATGCAGATTTCCGGTGGCCTGGAAAGAAATTCCTGGCGGTCACTCTCCGATGAAAACCCTTTTGTGGAGTCCGCTCCTGCGATGCAGTTCAGCAATACCAGACATGCCCTTGGCGGGGGGCTGAAAGGGGCTTTCGGAGACAGGCTTTCTTTCAATTTTTCGGCTACCAACAGCAGGATCGACAACTACGCCATGTTCGGTCGACAATACTACATCCTGACTGATGACAATGATTATCCTATGGCCAACCAGCAGTTCGCGGTATTATATGATGACATCCGGAAACTTCAGGTCAGCGGCGAACTGTTTACCCGTTTTGGGCAACAATTCTCACTCAGGCTCCGGGGCGATTATTTCGACATCAGCACAGATGAGCTGCCCTTTATCCCCCACCAACCCGAAAAACAACTGACCCTTGACCTGGAATACAACTTCAGGAATACGTTGATTTTTAATGCCGGGCTGACTGCACGGGATGAAACATGGGGACTGACCCGCCATTACCCGGATTTAAGTTCTTCTGACTGGCCCTGGGACGACGCATCTTATACCCAGCATACCCAAAAGTTACAGGATTACTATCTTGATGTCA
This sequence comes from Bacteroidales bacterium, assembly GCA_003554665.1. Next base: position 6,064 of record PWGY01000241.1, read on the forward strand.
GCATGGGTATAGAATATCGCTACACCAGAAACCTGTCCGTGTTTCTGAACCTGTATAATGTACAGAACGAATCCTATGAAAAATGGATGGATTATCCCACCCAGGGTTTCAGCCTGCTGGGAGGGGTTTCTTACTCCTTTTAAATAGCTGTTTTACAGGTTTTTGCAATCTAAAAAAACACTCATTTTTTCTATGATAAATCCACCAAAAAAACGTACCTTTGCCTGTTCCCAAAAAGGCAAATTATATGAAGGCACCCGCTAAGCCAACAGAGGTTGAGAAGTTAGGTTACGATGCCGAGAGCATCCAGGTATTGGAAGGACTTGAGGCGGTACGCAAACGCCCCGCCATGTATATCGGAGATGTCAGCACCAAGGGGTTGCACCACCTTGTGTACGAGGTACTGGACAACTCCATCGATGAGGCCATGGGCGGACATTGTGACCAGATCGATGTCATAATCCATGAAAATCAATCCATCACTGTTCTTGACAATGGAAGGGGTATCCCGGTTGACACCCACAAGAAAGAAGGCAGAAGTGCCCTGGAGGTGGTCATGACCGTACTGCATGCAGGCGGTAAATTTGATAAAGACACCTATAAGGTTTCAGGAGGATTGCACGGTGTCGGGGTATCATGCGTAAACGCCCTGGCTGAACAAATGAAAGTGGAAGTGCACCGTGAGGGCAAAATTTATGTGCAGGAATATAAAAAAGGGGTCCCGCAATGTGAGGTGAAACAGATCGGTGAAACCAGCCTCCGCGGAACAAAGATTACCTTCACCCCCGACGGCAGCATCTTTCAAACCAGCAATTTCAATTACGAAACGCTGACCAACCGCTTGCATGAGCTCTCTTTTCTCAATAAGGGCGTTCAGCTGAGCCTGACAGATATGCGGCAACGGGATGAGAGCGGGCAGCCGGTCAAAGATGTATACCGTTCTGAAATAGGTCTTCCTGAATTTGTCAATTATCTTGACAACACGAGGGAGAAACTCATTGAGAACACCATTTTCATGACAGCCGAGAAAGCTGGTATCCCGGTAGAGGTGGCCATGCAGTACAACGCCTCTTTTACCGAAAATGTCCAGGCATATGTCAATAACATCAACACCATTGAGGGGGGAACACACCTTGCAGGTTTCCGGAGGGCGCTGACACGAACCCTCAAGTCTTATGCCGAACGTTCCGGCATGTTGTCAAAACTGAAATTTGAGATCAACGGGGATGATTTCCGCGAGGGGCTTACCGCAGTAATCTCAGTAAAAGTGGCCGAGCCCCAGTTTGAGGGGCAGACCAAGACCAAACTTGGAAACTCTGAGGTCAGCGGTGCCGTTGACCAGGCCGTGAGCGAGATGCTGGCCCACTACCTGGAAGAGAACCCACGTGATGCAAAGACCATTGTCAACAAGGTCATTCTGGCTGCCACAGCACGTCATGCCGCACGCAAGGCCCGTGAACTTGTACAGCGAAAAAGCGTCCTGAGCAATACGGGATTGCCCGGAAAACTTTCGGATTGCTCTGAAAATGATCCCACCAAATGCGAAATTTTCCTGGTGGAGGGTGACTCGGCAGGAGGAACCGCCAAACAAGGGCGGGACCGGAAATTTCAGGCCATTTTGCCGTTGCGGGGTAAAATCCTCAATGTGGAAAAAGCAATGCCGCATAAAATATTTGAGAACGAAGAGATCAAAACCATATTTACCGCCCTGGGGCTGTCTGTGGGAACAGACGACGACAGCAAAGCCCTGAACCTTGATAAACTCAGATACCATAAGGTTATCATCATGACGGATGCCGATGTGGACGGAAGCCATATCGCCACCCTGATACTGACTTTCTTTTTCCGCTATATGCGTGAAATGATCGAACTCGGGTATATCTATATTGCCACACCGCCCTTTTATCTTGTCAAAAAAGGAAAGGAAGAGCGCTACGCCTGGAGCGAAGAAGAAAGAAAGCAGATCATCAGGGAGCTCTCTAAAGGGGGGAAAGAATCCGGGGTGCACTTCCAGCGCTACAAGGGTCTGGGTGAGATGAACTCAGAGCAACTATGGGAAACCACCATGAACCCCCAGTTCAGGAAATTACGGCAGGTCGATATCGAAAATGCGGCAGAAGCCAACCGGACCTTTTCCATGCTGATGGGTGACGAGGTACCACCCCGGCGGGAGTTTATTGAAAAAAATGCCAGGTACGCAAATATCGACGCTTAGGCAAACCGGGTCAGGAACAGGCAAACCGGGTCAGGAACAGCCAAACCGCCACCCCTCACTCACCGGATAACCAGTCGGTCACTTTTGAGGAAAGAGGACTCTCCCGCGGAGCCAGCACTTCAGCAATCCGACCATTCTCATCAATGAGAAATTTCTGAAAATTCCACGAAATCTCCGTATCCACGCTTCCGTTTTGTTCCTTTCGGGTAAGCCATTGATACAATGGGGCCTGGTCATCTCCCCGCACGGATATTTTTGACATCATCGGAAAGCTTACGCCGTAATTCTCCTCGCAGAAAGCAATGATTTCCTCATTGCTGCCTGGCTCCTGGTTGTTAAAATTATTTGCCGGGAACCCGATGATCACAAAATCCTGATCCCTGTATTCCTGGTAAAGCGCTTCCAGTGCTTCGTACTGTGGTGTCAGCCCACATTCGGAAGCTGTATTAACCACCATCACCTTCTTCCCCTGCAAGCTGGAAAAATGAAAATCCTCACCATAAATATCCTTTACCACAAAATCATGAAACTCCCTGGGCTGAGCACCATGGGCAGACCCAACGGTAAGCAAAACAGCTGAAACAGAAAGTGCGGCGACAACCATAACCATGATACGCCTCAAAAAACCGTAAGAATTATTTGTCTTGTACATATCTTTATGTTTAGGTTTGTCATCTTTCAACAATCAACGTGATGATTTTGTTCTGCCAAACTCCTTACATTTGTCATCGCAGGTTCATCTCATGAATTCCCAAATCCAACATCATGTCCTCTCATTCCCAAATCCAACATCATGTCCTCTCATTCCTTAGGAAATAAACAATCACAGACGACCCTGGCAAACATTGCCCTGAAAGCAGCTTTGGAGGCCAATGCTGCCATCATGGATGTATATTCAGGCAAAATCATCCCCGAAGAAAAAGCAGACGGCAGCCCCGTTACACTTGCCGACAAAAGAGCCCATGAAATCATCACGGGTCATCTGCAAAAAACAGCCATCCCGGTTATCAGTGAAGAAGGAATAATTCCGGATCATCAGGTCAGGATGAGCTGGCCATATTACTGGATGGTTGACCCTATGGATGGAACCAAAGAGTTTATCGGCCGCAATGGGGAATTTACTGTCAATATTGCTTTGATCGCTGACGGCAATCCGGTTATCGGGGTAATTACAGCGCCCGCCTTGCAAATGGCCTGGGTCGGTGTGAGGGGTGAGCAGCCGAGAAAGGTCAGGATCTCCACGGCTATTGATCTCCCTGACCATGACGGGCGGCTGCACGGTAAGTTCCTGAAGAAACGGGGACACTCCGGAGGCGCAATGACTGTTGCGGTAAGCCGTTCTCACCTGGATCCGGATACAACCTCCCTGGTCCGGAAACTGGAGCGCGGCCACCCCGGCCTGACCACACATCCCAAAGGAAGTTCCCTGAAATTCTGCGACCTCGCAGAAGGCCTGGCCACCATATATCCACGCTATACCCCCACTTTCGAATGGGACACCGCAGCCGGTCATGCCATTTTAAATGCGTCAGGAGGGGAACTGTTTGACATGCAAACCATGAAACCCCTACGCTACACCAAGAAAGAGCTGATCAATCCCCCCCTGATTGCTTTTGCAAACAAGGAAGAATCAGGGAAATTTTTTTCGCAACCTGCGTTTGACTAAGGGGTAGGTAAAAACAGAAACGAGAATGATCAGTGTGCCCAGGTAAAATCCGGCCGACATGCGCTCATCCTCAGGAAAGAAAAAGTGTGCCATTACAATGCCGTAAACAGGTTCCATATTGATAGACAATACCACCGTATAGGCCGAAAGCACCTTCATTACGTTGACAATGGCCGAGAAAGCATAGGCGGTAGTGACAAATCCAAGCAACAAAAGGTAAAAAAAGTCTGCAGCTGAAATGCGAAATAATCCTGTGCTGAAACCTCCGGTCAGTCCAAAAAACAGGGAAATAAACAAAAACCCTCCGATCATTTCATAAAAACTGATTACGGATGGATGGTGCCTGAGGCTGATATTCCTGTTCAGCACTACAAAAAGTCCGTTCAGCAATGAGGAAAGCAATGCATAAAGGATTCCTGTCAGGTAATGGAATTCATACTGGAATATCAGGTAGATCCCAAACAAAATGACCACGCCGATAACCACTTCCAGCCAGAAAATCCGCCTGCCCTGCGAAATGGGTTCCAGAAAGCTGGTAAAAAGGGTTGTGGAGGCAAAAACCCCGAGGGTTACTGACACATTGGAAACATTGATTGCATGAAAGAAGGTGATCCAGTGCAGGGCAACCACCACACCGATTCCCAGCAAGGGGAGCACTTTGCGCCACGAAAGTCGAAATGGGATTTTCCCGGCAAGGAAATAAACCCACAAGCCAATAAACCCGAACAACATCCGGTACCAGACAAGGTCAGTTGCCCCCAGGGTGATCAGTGCCCCGAGTATGGCTGTAAAGCCAAGCAGCACTACGGTAGAGTGCAGTTGAATATGTTTCCTTAATTCCTGTGAACCCATATCAACCGGTTTCAGACAAAAGATCATCTACCGCCCTGATGGCATTGTTCAACCGATCTTGTCCCCTGCCCCTGACGATGCGGTAATGAAAACCGTACCCGTTCAATTCCCTGAGGTACCAGTCAAAGAAAAAGCTGCGCAAATGGGGGTGTTCTCTCTGCGGGTCCGGTTCCCATGGCATGTCCACATCACAAAGCAAGATCAGGTCGTAAGGGTTGTTTGCAATCTGGCTGGTAATCCAGGGGTCGCAACTCCCGTATTTATGCAGACTCCATATTTTAGTCACGATCAGCTCTGTATCACAAAACAGCAGCCCCCTGGTTCTTTGCATCGCTTCAACCTCAGCCAAAAGCTGCCCCTGTGCAATATGGGAAATATCTTCCTGAACGTACTCACGGCCAAGCCGGTCAATGTACTCACGGGCATACTCGGGAACAAAAGCGGTCTGGTAATAATCAGCGAGGTGCCTGGTCAGCCAGCTTTTCCCGGTAGACTCCGGACCCGTAACCGCAATTTTACGTACAACAGTCAAATTGAAAAGATTTTATTGTTTCAAATGACTGTTGATGATTTTCATGACGAAAACACTTTTCGCCTCTTTTTCAAAAGAGACAAGCATTTCATCGGTCAATGCCTGCATGATGGTCCGGTAATCGCCAAACAACTGGGTACTCATACCATTCACCTCAGCCTCTATTCCGGGGCGTGCCTGGATACGGTCAATAAAATCCTGAATTTCGGGAATATACTCCCTCCCGAGGGGATACATACTAATCTCCACTGATGCCTGCATAGTAATAATATATTGGCCGGCAATGGTGAAAGTCCGCCAAAGCCGGCAACAAACAAACGGGTTACAATTGTGTCAGGGTGGTACGGACTTCAGGAATAATTACCTGAATGAAGCCGACTTCTTCCATGTCATGACAGGTATTGCAACTGCCGGCAAAGCGATTGAATTGCTCAACAAATGCATCCTTATCCGTGCCTTCAATGGTCTCCTGAAGGGCTGGTGAAACCTGATTCATAAACTGGGAAGCCGAGGCTTCTCTGGCTGGACGGCGAATGAATCCATTTTCCATGCTACTTAATAACTTGTCAAGCTGATAGTCAGCATAGCCCCAGTTCTCATCCTTCCCGGCCCAGTAAAGTTCATTGTAGCGATAATTAACTTCAACCATGGTTGCACTGAAGCCTCCGATCTGGCTCTCAATACTTCCGATTATTTCTTCCATGGTCTCTCCCGCCCAACGGGTTTCAATTTCCTGTTCGGAATCTGTCTGGCAGGCTCCGATCATGATCGCGGCCATCAGCCCGGCAAATAAAAATATCACATAACGTTTCATAGGGTGTTGGTTTTAGGGTTTATAATCACGTCTGATCAGTTTTCCGCAAGATCCAGCAAAAAGGCATACTCCATGGCCAGTTCACGCAGCCGGTGGAAGCGACCTGAGGCTCCGCCATGACCGGCCTCCATATTTGTATAAAGAAGAATATCCTGATCTCCTGTATGATAATCACGCAATCTGGCCACCCACTTGGTAGGCTCCCAATACTGAACCTGAGAATCGTGCAAACCTGAGGTAACCAGCATATGGGGATATTCCTGTGCCCTCACATTGTCATAAGGCGAATAAGATAACATATACTCGTAATATTCAGGATCATTGGGATTACCCCATTCATCGTATTCAGCCGTTGTCAAAGGGATGCTTTCATCAAGCATGGTGGTCACCACATCTACAAAAGGCACAGCCGCAATGACCCCCCTGAACAGATCCGGCCTGTCATTGACCACCGCACCGACCAGAAGCCCGCCGGCACTTCCTCCACGGGCAAAAAGCCGGTCGGACAGGGTATACCCCTCGTCAATCAAAAACTCCGCACAGTCAATAAAGTCATTGAACGTATTCTTTTTGTTCAGCAACTTGCCATCCTCATACCATTGCCTGCCAAGTTCCTGGCCGCCCCTGACATGCGCAATTGCATAAACAAAACCACGGTCAAGGAGGCTCAGCAGATTAATGTTGAAACGCGGATCGGCACTTGAGCCGTATGAACCATAAGCATACAACAGCAAAGGATTGTTCCCGTCGGGTTCTATACCGCGCTGGTGCACAAGGGTTACAGGCACTTCCACACCGTCGCGTGAAGTGGCATAATAGCGCCGGGTTACATAGTCATCCGTGTCAAAATCTCCGAGCACCTCCTGCTGCCTGACCATCTGTTGATCACCGGTCTCCATATTATAATCATAAGTTGTATTGGGTGTGGTCAGGGAGGGATAATTATACCGCAGCACGGGCGTAGACATTTCCCTGTTAATTCCGATATGGGCTGTATAAGCTTCTTCTTCAAAGGGAAGATAATGACTCTCTCCGCTTACTTTATTAATAATTCGCATTTGACGAAGCCCACGCTCCCGTTCCTGGAGCACCAGAAAACTATCAAAAAGCTCCATGTCTTCCAGAAGCACATCATCCCGGTGGCCGATCACTTCCTGCCAGCTGTCCTTGCCCGTGGCACCATGCGATGCTTCCATCAGCCGGTAGTTCTTTGCCTCATAATTTGTGAGGATATAAAACTTACCGTTAAATGATTCCACGCTGTAGCGCAGATCTTTTTCACGGGGCTGAAATACCTCAAATGCCCCATCCGGGTCTTGCGCATTCAGTATCCATGTTTCATTGCTCAGTGTGCTGTTGGCATTGATCATCATATACCGGTCATCTTTGCTTCTGGATACCCCGATATAGTAAAATGTTTCATCCCCCTCAGTGTAAACGACCTCCGGCACCTCATCATGACGCATGTTAAAGCGGTTGATCTTTTCGTAGCGAAGAGTATGGGGATCAATTGATGTAAAGAAAAAGGTCTGATTGTCTGCAGCCCAGGCAACATCACCACCGGCGTGACTGATCCCGGTCTCGGAAATCTCACCGGTACCAAGATCCTTTACCAGTATGGTGTATTGCCGGCGACCAACAGTATCAGCAGTGAAGGCCATCCAGCGGTTATCGAGGCTGATGTCGTAGGTCCCGACACGGTAAAACGAATGGGGTTCTGCCAGTTCATTGACATCCAGCATGATCTCTTCAGGTGCATCCATGGTTTCCTTACGACGGCAGTAAATGGGGTACTCCCCTCCCTCTTCATAACGGGTGTAATAATAATAACCGTTGTCATAAAACGGGGCGGACTTTTCATCCTCCTTTATGCGGCCCCGCATTTCTCTGAACAATTCCTCCTGAAACGACCGTGTGTGATCAAGTTTCTCTTCCAGGTATTCATTTTCAGCCTCCAGGTAACTGATCACATCGGGGTCTTCCCGGTCATTCATCCAATAATAGGGATCTATCCTCGTGTGGCCATGGTTAACAAGCGCTGTGTCACGCTTTTCTGCAACCGGGGGCTCTGCATCGGTTCGGCTTTCAGGCTGCCCGCAGCCCAAAACCATGGTCAGCAATAGCATATAAGTTAATTTTATTTTCATGGGATAATGATTTTGGTGCCAGTGTAGCTCAGGTATAAAAGACATAAAAAATCTTCTTTCGAAAACAGAATGTCGGTTTCTGAAGCCAAAATGACAACGTTGGTTGCATCCAAATTTACAAAAAATCGTTCAGCCGTGGCAAAGAGCTTGACCGGTCGGTAAAAAATCGTTATTTTTAAACATTCTGGCCAGTCGTCAATCGTCTGATTCACAAACAACAGCAACCATTATGTCTGAAAAAAGCATTAAAATCAATGTATACGGCCGTGTACAGGGAGTCAATTACCGGAATTCAGCGCAGACTAAAGCCCGGTCACTTGGCATCAGAGGCTTCGCCAGGAATATGGCCGACGGCAGTGTTTATATTGAAGCAGAAGGAAATACTGAGGCAATTGGTGCCTTTATTGAATGGTGCAGACAGGGCCCTCCCATGGCCAGCGTAAGCAAAATCAACACAGAAGAGACGAGTGCTTTCGGGCACCGGGACTTCCGAATTCGTTAAATCCGCAAACAGGCAACAGGAGTTAAGTAGTAAAGCGGGTAACAATAATTACGCTTTTCACCTGAATTACGCTTTTCACCTAAGCTGCAAAAACCAATATAGTTTTTAGCTCCTCCTTTTGAGCAGAAGGACGTTTTCCACATGATGGGTATGGGGGAACATATCCACAGCCTGGCTTTTTAAGACCTGGTAATGACTGCTTAGCAATTCTGTGTCGCGGGCCTGGGTGGCAGGATTACAGCTGACATATACAATGCGGGCTGCCTGGCTGCGGATGATTTTCCCGACCACCTTCGGGTGCATACCTGCCCTGGGCGGATCTGTTACAATCACATCGGGATACCCATGCTGCTCCATCAACTCTTCATTAAACACATCGGCCATATCGCCGGCAAGAAATGTGGTGTTTTCAATCATGTTTAAACGGGCATTGTTGCGGGCATGATCCACGGCTTCATCCACATATTCGATCCCCACCACCTTTTCGGCACCTGCAGCCAGATAACAGGCGATGGTACCTGTTCCGGTGTAAAGGTCATACAATACCTCCCCGCCGGCCAGTCCGGCAAAGTTTCGTACAATATCATAAAGACGCCGGGCCTGAAATGAATTGGTTTGAAAGAAAGATTTCGGCCCCACCATAAATCGCAGATCCTCCATCTTTTCCTCAAGGGCTTCATCACCGGCATAAATCACAGGTTGCAGATCTGCAATACTGCTGTTCTGTTTGGTGTTTACCATATAAGCCAGTGAACGCAGTCCGGGGAAACGGTGGTGAATGAAAGACATCACCTTCTCGATCTGTTCTGTATCGTCCTGACCAAAAACCATCACCACCATCACCTCTTCATCACGTGTGTTGCGGATAATCAGGTTTCGTAAAAACCCCTGGTTCTTTCTGAGATCGAAAAAAGACAGTTCGTTTTCCACGGCAAACTGTTTCACGGCCAGGCGTATTTCATTGGAGGGGTCAGGCTGCAGCCAGCATTTTTCAATATCAAGCACTTTGTCAAAAAAACCGGGTATATGAAACCCCAGGGCTTCCATGTCTGGGATTTCCCGGCCGGATTCAATGTCTTCCCGCGACAGCCAACGTCGGTCACTGAAAGTATATTCCATTTTGTTCCGGTAAAAGGTAGTCAGCTCTGAGGCTGCCACGGGCAACACCTCCACACCGGAAAGATCCACCTTTCCGATCCGCTCCAGGCTGTCTGAAACCTGTGACTGCTTAAAAGCAAGTTGCTTTTCATATGGAAGGTGCTGCCATTTACACCCCCCGCAAACTCCGAAATGGGTGCAAAAAGGTTCAGTCCGGTCTGGTGACCAGGAATGGACAAACGTTATGGAACCTTCCATATAATTGCGCCTCGAACGCTTCACTTTTACATCCACCACATCACCGGGGGCGGCAAAGGGCACAAACAGCACTTTATCGTTGACCCTTGCCAGGGCTTTGCCTTCAGCAGCGACCCCGGTAATGGTCACTTTTTCCAGCAACGGCAGGGCTTTCTTTTTTTTCCGGGCCCCAGGCAATATTTTTTCCGTTTCGACTACTTTTTTGCAAAAGTAATGCTTTGGCCGGTATTTCTCACTGCAAAGCAATACCAGCAAATTCATTAACTTTGCAAATTATTTCAAAATGAGATCATGATGGACCACAAAATAAGCGAACAGGAGCAAATCCGGCGTGAAGCACTCTCCCGGCTTAAGGAACTGGGCATCGACCCCTACCCTTCCGAAACCTATCAGGTCAATGCCACATCAAAAGATATCAGGGAGCACTTCCCGCAAGACAACTCCCTTTTCCAGGATGTACAGATCGCCGGCCGGGTGATGGGCCGTCGCATCATGGGCAGCGCATCTTTCGCAGAGATCCAGGATGACAGCGGACGCATACAGCTGTATTTTAACCGGGATGAAATTTGCCCGGGGGAGGACAAAACCATGTACAATACAGTATTCAAACGCCTGATCGACATTGGCGACATTATTGGCGTTAAGGGTTTTGTGTTTACTACAAAGATGGGAGAAACAACCATCCATGTAAAAGAATTCAGGATCCTGTGCAAGTCGCTGCGTCCTTTACCTGTTGTGAAGGAAAAAGACGGCAAGGTGTATGATGCCTTTACCGATGCCGAACAAAGATACCGTCAGCGCTACCTCGATCTGATCGTAAACCCGGAAGTGAAAGACGTTTTTCGTCAGCGGGCACGGCTGATCCAGAGCATGCGTGATTTTTTACTGGGGAAAAGCTATCTTGAGGTGGAAACACCCATACTGCAACCCATTTATGGCGGAGCTGCTGCACGCCCATTCAAAACCCACCACAATAAGCTGGACACCACTCTCTATCTTCGAATTGCCAATGAACTGTACCTGAAGCGTCTGATCGTGGGCGGGTACGAAGGGGTTTTCGAGTTTGCCAAAGACTTCCGGAATGAGGGGATGAGCCGCTTTCATAACCCTGAGTTCACACAGATGGAATTATATGTGGCCTACAAGGATTATGAATGGATGATGGATCTTGTGGAGGAAATGGTGGAAAAGATTGCTCTGGACCTCCACGGAACCACCAGCATTCAGGTGGGTGAAACCCAGATTGACTTCAAACGGCCATGGAAACGTTTCAGCATGTATGAAGCCATCGAACATTTCACAGGTACAGACATCTCAGAGATGAACGAAGATGAAATGCGCAAATTTGCTGAAAGCATTGGTGTGGAAACCGATCAGAGTATGGGCAGGGGAAAGCTCATCGATGAGATCTTCGGAGAAAAATGCGAGGCCAGCCTGATACAGCCTACCTTTATTACAGACTATCCTGTGGAAATGTCGCCGCTTGCAAAAAAACACAGGAGCAAGCCGGGTCTCGTTGAACGTTTTGAAGCCATTTGCAATGGCAAAGAGATCTGTAACGCTTTCAGTGAGCTCAATGACCCCATCGATCAGCGGAAGCGATTCGAGGAGCAACTCGAACTTGGTCGCAGAGGGGACCCCGAAGCCATGATGCTGGATGAAGATTTCCTCAAGGCCATTGAAACCGGAATGCCGCCGACAGCCGGGCTTGGTATCGGCATTGACCGCTTCGCCATGATATTGACCAATCAGCCAAGCATTCAGGACGTATTGCTCTTCCCACAGATGCGTCCGGAAAAAACCAGTCCGGCAACTGAAAGCAAAGACGCCTTTATGGCCGCAGGCATTCCGGAATCATGGGCAGAACTTTTACCGCAGGCGGGTTACACTGACCTGGATACCCTTAAGGAAGCCAATCCGAACAAAGTATTCAACCAACTGTGCGGATTGCGCAAAAAACTGAAGCTGAGTATTCCTGCCCCCAAAGCAGAGGAAGTCAGCAATTGGATCAAAGGCTGAGTCAGGGTTTATTGCCGCAGTTTTTGTACATTTATGGTCATACACTTGTTTCCATCACTGACCAAAACCTTCACGCATGCCAATATTGGGTTCGATCATCAAAAGAGCCATTGAACTGAGAAGCAAAGTACCGCTCAGCTTCCAGCCCAAAGATCCGGTAAGGGCACAAAAAAAGGAACTGAGAAAATTATTGCGTAAAGCTGCCGGTACGGCCTTCGGAGAACACTATGGGTTTGCGGAAATTCTGGCTGAAAAGGATTTTGTCGGAACCTTTCAGCAGAAAATTCCCCTGCATGACTACAACGGGATCTTCAAAGACTGGTGGTACAGGACACTGAACGGAGAGCCCTATGTTTGCTGGCCCGGTAAGGTGAAGTATTTTGCACTGAGTTCCGGAACCTCAGAATCTTCCAGCAAACATATCCCGGTTACCGGATCCATGCTCAGGGCCATTAAGAAAACGAGTGTCAGGCAGATATTTTCGCTGGCCAGGTATGGTTTTCCGCAAAGTTTTTATGAAAAAGGAATCCTGATGCTCGGGGGCAGCACCCACCTGCACTATAACGGGACCTATTTTGAAGGCGATCTTTCAGGAATCACCACCAAAAATATTCCTTTCTGGTTCCAGCATTTTTATAAGCCGGGGAAGCGGATCTCCAAGGAACGCGACTGGCCAACCAAGCTTGATGAGATCGTTGCGAAGGCAAAAAACTGGGACATCGGTGTGATCGTTGGTGTTCCTGCCTGGTGGCAGATTTTGCTGGAAAAGATCATCGACCACTACCAGCTGAAGAACATTCACGAAATCTGGCCCAACCTGTCAATTTTTGTACATGGCGGTGTTTCTTTCGGCCCCTATGCAAAAGGGTTTGAGCAATTGCTGGGAAAACCCCTTACCTACATCGAAACCTACCTGGCCTCCGAGGGTTTTATCGCCTTTCAGAGCCGTCCGGACACAAACAGTATGCAGTTGTCGCTGGACAATGGAATCTTCTTTGAGTTCATACCGTTTACGGATGAAAACTTCGATGCTCAGGGGGAAGTTAAAAACAACCCCCGTACCCTGACGCTTGACCAGGTACAGGAAAACCAGGATTACGCCCTCCTGCTCAGCACATGTGCCGGCGCATGGCGCTATATGATCGGTGACATCATCAGGTTTACCAGCCTGAAAAACAGCGAAATTATCATTACCGGACGCACAAAGCATTTTCTGAATCTCTGCGGCGAACACATGTCGGTGGAGAACATGAACCAGGCCATCAAAATGGCAGAGGATCAGCTCAACATTTCAATCCGGGAATTTGCCGTAGCCGGCGTAAAGTACGGAAGCATGTTCGCCCATAAATGGTATATCGGAACCGAGCATGAAGTTAAGCCCGAAGTATTGCGCGAAAAGATTGACAATAACCTGAAAATTCTAAACGATGATTACCGGGTGGAGCGAATCGCAGCCATTAAAGACGTCATTGTCAATGTGATGTCATCAGATGTGTTTTACAGCTGGATGAGGCTTCACGGAAAAGAAGGGGCGCAGAACAAGTTCCCCAGGGTTATCAAGAACAATACCCTGGAAGACTGGGAAAACCATCTTGAATCCCTTGATCAGGGAACCATAAGCACCACCCACAGCAAGCAAAAATTTTTCTCAGCCATACAAAAGCAGTAACCAATTATGAGCGTACGTGTAAGATTTGCACCCAGCCCAACCGGCCCCCTGCACATGGGCGGAGTCAGGACAGCACTTTATAATTACCTTTTTGCAAGAAAGCACCAGGGAAAATTCCTGCTGCGTATAGAAGATACAGACCAGAACCGCTTTGTTCCGGGTGCAGAGGAATACATTATGGAGTCATTGAAATGGTCCGGAATCCACTGGGACGAAGGACCGGAAAACCCGGGGGCCTATGGTCCCTACCGGCAGTCAGACAGGAAAGTGCTGTACAGGGATTATGTGCTGCACCTGATTAGCAGCGGACATGCATATTATGCGTTTGACACCCCGGCCGAACTTGAGGCCATGCGTGAGAAACTGAGCTCCGAGAAATCCGGCAACCCTCAGTATGACAGTAAAACGCGTCATCAGATGAAAAACTCACTGACGCTCTCCGGGGAGGAAGTGGAAAAAAGGCTCGCTTCAGGCGAACCATATGTGGTCAGGGTAAAGATCCCTGAATCTGAAGAGGTGGTGGTCAATGACCTGATTCGTGGCAGAGTAAGTGTTGACAGTGGCATGCTGGATGATAAAGTGCTCTTTAAAAGTGACGGCATGCCCACATACCATCTGGCAAACGTGGTGGACGATCACCTGATGCACGTGACCCATGTGATCAGGGGTGAGGAATGGCTCCCTTCGGCTCCCCTGCATGTATTGCTGTACCGGTTTTTAGGCTGGGGAGAGAGCATGCCGCAATTCGCCCACCTGCCATTGCTCCTGAAGCCTGACGGACACGGAAAACTTAGCAAACGTGATGGCGACAGACTTGGATTCCCGGTATTCCCGCTCGAATGGAAGGATCCCGAAACCGGTGACACCGCCATGGGGTACAGAGAAACAGGATATTTCCCTGAAGCCTTTGTCAATATTCTGGCGCTGCTTGGATGGAACCCCGGAACAGAACAGGAATTGTTTTCAATGGATGAGCTCATCCAGGCTTTCTCACTCGACAGGGTGGGTAAATCTGGTGCACGCTTTGATCCCGAAAAAGCCACCTGGTTCAATCACCGGTACATCCAGGAAAAACCACTTGAAGAGATCAGTGAGCTATTCCTGGCAATCCTGCAGGAAAAAGGCATTGAGGCAGATCTGAAAACAGCCAAAACAATCGTTACGCTTGTCAGGGACAGGGTCAGCTTTGTGCATGAAATATGGGATCAGGCCGACTTCTTCTTCCTGGCTCCGGAACAATATGACAAGAAATTTGCCAAAAAGAAATGGAAAGAGGAAACCACCGGGCTCATGCTTCAGCTGGCCGAGAAGCTTACAGATATCGAAACCTTCAGCAAAGAAAACATTGAAGCCGGGATCCATAATTTCATGGAAGAGCAGGGCATTGGCGCCGGAAAACTGATGCCGGGATTACGTCTGGCACTGGTGGGAGCCGGACGGGGTCCGGACGTCAAGGAGATCATGGTTGTACTCGGCCGGGAAGAAACAATCAGGAGAATCAGCAAGGCCGCGGCCCGTTTGGGAGGCACCGCATAAAAAACCAACAACCAACAACCTCACAGGCTAGCCTCCCTGAGATAAGCCTCCAGTTCCTCATACCACTGCGCCCCGTATTTCCTTACAAGGGCATCTTTGAGGAAGCGGAAAACCCTGACCTGCTCTTTTTTGCCTTTTACCCGGGCACAGTCGCACAGGGGCCAGCGAAAATAATTCAATGCGTCATAACCGGGGTAGGCTTGTATGCGGATCGGAAACAAATGACAGGAAACGGGTTTCTGAAAATCAATGAGTCCTTCTTCCCAGGCCCGCTCAATGGCACATTTTGCAATCCCGTTTACGTCAAAAAAAACGTAGGCACATTGCTTGCCATCCACCAATGGGGTGGTCAGGTCTCCCTCAAAATCCTTCACCCAGTACCCTTCATGCCCCACCGTGGCAATTCCTTCAGGGGCCATATAAGGGGCCACCTTTCCTGAGATCTCCTCAAGGATGAAGGTTTCCTCTTCAGTGAGCGGGGCACCCGCATCACCTTCCACGCAACACCCGCCTTTGCAGGCATCAAGATCGCAGACAAACTGTTCCGTATACAATTCGTCCGACAACAAAGCTTTATCAAGAATAATCATAACAGTAACACCCTGGTTCGCCGGGGCCGGGGTCAGGCCGAAACATCCTTGCCGGCATGATTCCTAAACATGATGAAAACATACAAACTGAATGCCAGGGAGGTGATCAGCTGCAACCAAAGCGGTGTACCCACCAGGGGTTCTGCAGGCAGTACCGTCAGTACGGCCACATACTTCAGTGCATAATAAAACAACTTACTGATCCAGATACTCGCGAAAATTGCGCCCAGTGTATGTATCCTGGGAACCAGTCTGAAGAACACAAAGACCATTACCGAAAGTTCGGCTGCAATGAGCAGTGACTTGATCAGAACCGGGTGCGCCGAAATAAAATAAGAAAATAAAGGAAGGGTCAGGGCGAGGATATAGGCATTTTGCCTCCGGGTATGCACCATGGCAAATATCAGCATCAGGCGCATTGGCTCCAGCAGGTAGAGCTTAATGCTCAGCATATGCGATATGGTTGGCACCAGGTATATGAATGCAAGGGCAAAAATGTCAAATACGATGGCCCGTGTATTGGACCGGGTCATACTGCCGGCTACTCCTGTTTGAATGGTTGACATTTCGTTTTTTGTTTGGTGTGTGATCAGCTTTTACGCATTACGTGGCCAACTTATACTTATTATAAATAAGCAAGTTATAAGTCAGTTTACAGGGTCAAAAATAACAAAAACTGCCTTAAAATGATATTTTTGCATAGAACTTTAACAGGAAATAGAATATGGACAGAAGGCAATTTCTCAGGAAAGGATTCATATATTCAGCCCTGGGCAGTCTATACGCATCCACCCTTGGCAGAATCCCCCTCTTTGCAGCCCGCAGCACAAATTCATCAGCCGGGAACTACGACCTTGTAGCCGTCCGTGGCGGAGAACCCGTTGAAATGTACAAAAGGGCCATGGAGGAAATGGGGGGAATGGAAAAATTTGTCAAACCCGGGCAGAGCGTGGCTTTAAAGCCCAATGCCAGCTGGGATGTTCCCCCTGAAAGGGCAGCCAATACCAACCCCGAGCTGGTTACCGCCATCGTGGAAGATTGCCTCAGGGCTGGTGCCTCAGAGGTTTACGCCTTCGACCATACCTGTGATGAGTGGGAACGATCCTATGACAACAGCGGAGTAGAAGCTGCTGTGCGCAAAGGCGGGGGAAGGATGCTGCACGCCCACCTGGAACGCAGTTACACCGAGGTTGAAATTCCCGGTGCAAAAAGACTTACCAAAGCCAAAGTACACGAACGCCTGATCCGGAGCGATGTTTTCATCAATGTACCTGTCCTCAAACATCACGGCGCAACAACCGTCACCATTGCCATGAAGAACCTGATGGGTGTGGTCTGGGACCGCAGATTCTGGCACCGGAATGACCTGCATCAGTGCATCGCCGATTTCTGCCTGTACAGGAAACCCGATCTGAACATCGTTGATGCCTACCTGGTAATGACCCAAAACGGCCCGCGGGGCACCTCACAGTCGGATCTGACACGCATGCGGAGTCTGATGGTATCCGCTGACATGCTTGCTGTTGATGCAGCCGGGGCCATGATGCTAGATCATCAGCCTGAAGACATCAGCCATCTTCGGATCGCCGCTGAAATGGGCATTGGCCAAATAAACCTGGATGAACTCAACATTCAGAGAGTGAGCGTTTAAAATAGAAACAACATGAAGTTATACCAATTGAAAAAAATCAGGATTGTAATTTCACTGATTTTTTTTGCATCACTGCTGTTCCTGTTTCTCAACATCGAACTGCCATTTTTGAAACAGACAGGCAATGTATTGTTGCACCTGCAGCTTTTCCCGTCCATACTTAATTTTCTGGCACTGTTTTTTACCATATCAGCACTGGGGTTTATGCTGGTGATTCTGTTGACTTTGTTTTTCGGACGGGTATATTGCTCTTCCATATGTCCTTTGGGTACCTTCATGGATATGGTCTCTGCACTGGCCCGCCAATTCAAAAAAAAGAGGCAACGCCGCTATCATTTCACTTCCTCCCGAAAAAGCATATTGAGGTACAGCATCCTTGGAGCCACTGTTCTACTTTGGGCTGGAGGAAGCTTGTTTTTACTGAACCTGCTTGACCCCTATTCCAATTTTGGAAAAATATCCACGAGCTTTTTCCAACCCGCATACATTTGGCTACAGAACACATTCGTATTCACCCTGGAACGCTTTGAAATATACACCTTTCGTCCGATGAGCGTTCACACACTACCCTGGGATGTGCTGCTTGTTTCTCTGGCTATTTTGCTTACAGTTGTTACAATGGCCGCATGGCGGGGTCGTATTTTCTGCAATACCATTTGCCCGGCAGGCAGTCTTCTGGGTTTGATCGCATCCAAAGCCTATTACCGGATCGGGTTTACAGAGGAAGCCTGCACCATGTGCAAAAAATGTGAATGGGTATGCAAGGCAGAATGCCTTGACAGCAAATCCAAAACCGTAGATAAAAGCCGATGCGTCAGTTGCTTCAATTGTTTTTCTTCCTGCCCGAATCAGGGACTGTACTACACCCATATCCCCCTGACGGCCAAAGCGCAAAAAAGTCCTCAAAGTGCCGCAAATCCACATAAAAGTGCTGCAAATCCGCATAATACCGAAAAAAGAAACTTCCTGC
>PWGY01000132.1 GCA_003554665.1 Bacteroidales bacterium
ATATCGGTCAGATGGCAAGGCTTGAACATGGTCCGGAAAATGTCTTTTTGATTGGGTTCAGCACCTATCAGGGAGAAGTAAAAGCGGGAGCCCAATGGGAGGGAGCAATGCAAAAAATGGAAGTGCCCCCGGCCCGTGAAGGCAGTATTGAGGATGTGTTTGGGTCAACCGGGCAGGATGCTTTTCATCTGCTGCTGGATGACGATGACCGTACCCATGATGAATTTATGGAACCAATGGGGAATCGTGCCATTGGGGTGGTCTATGATCCACAGAATGATCACCAGCAAAACTATGTAAATACAGTGGTGCCCATGCGCTACGATGCCATACTGTTTTTCCGTGAAACAGAAGCGTTAACCCCACTGATCCGCTAAGCATTACTCCCGCACCGCATTCAGTGGTTGCGCATATTTTCTGACGTCCTCACCGGTAATCTCTTTGTCACAAAGGATGGCAAGCCGTTCGACCACGTTACGCAGTTCGCGGATATTGCCGGTCCAGTGGATTGATTTTAGTGCCTTGAATGCATCCTCAGTGAATGATTTCGGCGGCATACTTTGCTCCTGCAATACTTCATTGAGAAAGTGTTCAGCCAGCAGGGGAATGTCTTCCTTCCTTTCGTTCAGTGATGGTACGTGGATCAGTATCACACTCAACCTGTGGTAAAGGTCCTCACGGAAGTTCCCTTTTTCAATCTCTTTCTGAATGTTTTTATTGGTGGCAGCCACCACCCTTACGTCTACGGTGATCTCTTTCTCACCTCCAACCCGGGTGATTTTGTTTTCCTGCAGTGTGCGCAAAACCTTGGCCTGGGCTGAGAGGCTCATGTCTCCGATCTCATCAAGAAAGATCGTCCCTCCGTGAGCCAGCTCGAAATTTCCCTTTTTTTGTTTGATGGCCGAGGTAAAGGATCCCTTCTCGTGGCCAAAAAGCTCACTTTCAATCAGCTCAGAAGGAATGGCTGCACAATTCACCTCAATGAAAGGTCCTCTTGCACGTTTGCTTAGTTCATGCAGCCAGCGGGCGACCAGTTCTTTTCCGGTTCCGTTTTCACCGGTAATAAACACCCTGGCATCCGTTTCCGCCACCCGGTCAATCATTTCCTTGATCTGAAGTATGGCCGGGGATTCACCGATCATGTCATATGTTTTGCTGACTTTTCGTTTCAGCACCTTTGTTTCTGAAACGAGCTGGGTTTTGTCCATGGCGTTCCTTATGGTGATCAGCAGGCGATTCAGGTCAAGGGGTTTGGATATGAAATCGTAAGCGCCTTTTTTGATGGCCTCCACTGCGGTGTCAATGGTGCCATGCCCTGATATCATAACCACAGTTACATCCGGATCCTTTTCCTTTAATTTGTCCAGCAGTTCGATGCCGTCCATTTTGGGCATCTTCACATCACACAATATTACATCATAGGGGCCCTGCTCCATTTTGTCAATGGCCTCAAGACCGTCTTCAGCCAATACTACATCGTACTTTTCATAAGCAAGAATATCCTGCAGGGTGTTGCGGATACTGCGTTCGTCATCTACAACCAATATCTTAGGCATGGGAAGTTTTTTTATCAAAGATAAAATAAATGATACTCTTACGGTTCAGAAGGAAAAGCAGTAAGCCGGGTCAAAGCTAGCTATGAATGTTTTATCCACTTCCATAGCTCTTTGTAATCAACTTTTTTGCCGTACATCAAAATTCCTGTTCGGTAAATTTTTGCGGCAATCCAGGTGGTGGCAACAAAACCTGCAATCAACAGCAGGGCCGAAAGGGCCAGTTCAGCGTATGAAACCCCGAACGGTATGCGGGCCATCATGATTACCGGTGAGGTGAAGGGGATCATGGAAAGCCACATTGCCACCGGGCCCTGCGGGTTGGAAATGACCATCTGTGTCATGATCAGGGCAAGCAACAGGGGGATGGTAACAGGCAACATAAACTGCTGGGTGTCCGCCTCATTGTCTACGGCGGAGCCGATGGCAGCAAACAGTGCTCCATACAGCAGATAACCGCCAAGGAAGAAAAAGATGAATGAAAGAACCATCACCGGTATATTGATGGATGCAAGCCCTTCAAGCAGCTCTCCTGCCAGGGTATCGTGTTGCTGAATGCTTTCTTTTTGAGCCTGCAGTTCTTCCGGGTTGAGAACCTGGCCTCCGGAAATGAAGACTTGCTCATCCGGTGTAAAACGGAACATTTCGGGCGCGGCAGCCTGAAACCCGCCCACAATGGCAAGGGTTAGAAATACCCACATCAGAAACTGTGTGAGACCAACCAGTCCGACCCCGATAATTTTTCCCATCATCAACTGAAAAGGTTTCACCGACGAAACAATGATTTCCACAATGCGGCTGGTTTTCTCCTCCAGCACGCCCCTGAGTACCTGAGATCCGAAAAGGAAAATAAAAATGTAGATCATAAAACCACCTACAAAACCAAGACCCATACTGATTTCCGGGTAGTCAGTCATCTGTTCTCCGTCGTCAGCGATACGGATGGCCTGGATGTTGACCGGCGTGTCGATGGAACGCAACACTTCCTCGTCGATGCCCGCCGAACTCAGTTTCATGCTTTCAAACTCAAGCTTCAGAATATTTTCAATTAAAAGCTTGGCGTTGAAGTTTACGGATTTTTCAGAAAAAAGCCGGAGGCTTGACGGAGACTGAAAGGCTATTTCAGGGATGTGGAGTACCGCATCAAAACGCCCGTCGTGCATCAGACTGATCGCGTTGTCGATGCCGGTGTCGAGCGGGGTGAAGTATACATTGTCTCTGTCAGGGAAATCCTGAGCGAAAAGTCCGCTGTCATCCACAATAGCAACGGAATATTCACTGTCGGTAAGCTGGGCCACCAGTACCGGAACAATAACAATGGCCGCCATTAGCAAGGGGCCCAGGATGGTCATGACCACAAAGGATTTTTTCCTGACCCTGCTCAGGAATTCGCGCCGGATGATGGTTGCGGTTTTACTCATGATGGCTGTTTTTACTGCTGACCGGCCTGTGTGAATGAGTTTGTTATTTGCCTGTTCTTAACCGGATAGGCTCCGGTAACCTGCTTGATAAAAATATCGTTCATGCTTGGTGTCAGCTCTTTGAAAGAGGTGAGCTGCCCACAGGTAAACAAGGATTGTAAAAGCTCATTGGGAGTCGCCTGTTCCGGAATCCTGATGCGAAAGGTCGTGGTTCCGTGGTGCTTCTCAGTTCCCGCCAGTTGAAACCGGCCATCCAAAACCTGTTCAACAGGAGTATGAATGTCTTCAAGTTCGGCTTCATACAGCCGTGTGGAATGGTTTTTCCTGACCTCCCTGACATTGCCCTCAAGCACCACTTCTGCTTTGTTGATCAGTGCAATATGATCGCAAAGTTCTTCTACTGAACCCATGTTGTGGGTGGAGAAGATGATGGTGGAGCCTTCCTCTCTCAACTTCAGAATCTCCTGTTTCAGCAGGTTGACATTGATGGGGTCAAAGCCGCTGAAAGGCTCGTCAAAGATCAGCAACCTTGGTTTGTGCAGCACGGTGATGATGAACTGAACCTTTTGCTGCATTCCTTTGGAAAGTTCTTCCACTTTTTTCCCCCACCAGGGCAGCAGGTCGAATTTCTCGAACCACCCTGTGAGAAGTTTTCTTGCATCATGCCTGTTCAGCCCCTTTAACCGGGCCAGGTAAATGGATTGCTCGCCCACTTCCATTTTTTTGTAAAGTCCCCTTTCTTCCGGCAGATAACCTATCCGGAAGACGTGAGCGGGCTTGAGAGGTTCATTGTCAAAAAGGATGGTTCCCTCATCTGCACCGATGATCTGGTTGATGATGCGTATCAGTGTCGTTTTCCCGGCACCGTTGGGCCCCAGTAATCCAAATATACTCTGAGCGGGAATATGCACACTTACCTGATTCAGGGCCCGGTGATTCCTGTAAGTTTTTGAAATATTTCCAGCTTCAAGTAGTGTGCCCATGAAGTAAAATTAATTAAATGCTTCCTTCATCCGTTCAAAAAAGCTTTTGTCGCCTTTTTTCGGCTTCGGTTTAAAATTCTCAGAATCATCCAGTTTCTTCAGGATCTCCTTTTCTTCCGTGCTTAATTTCCTGGGGGTCCAGATGTTGATATTAACAAGCAGGTCTCCGCGGCCATAAGAGTTGACAGCAGGAAGACCTTTGCCTTTAAGCCGCAACACCTTTCCCGGCTGGGTGCCGGGTTCAATTTTAATCCTGGCTTTCCCTTCAAGTGTGGGTACATCAATGCTTGTGCCCAGGGCTGCCTGCGGAAAACTGATGTGGTGATCGTGCAACAGATTCATGCCGTCACGGACAAGCCTGCTGTCAGGGATTTCTTCAATGAGCACAACGAGATCACCGGGAATTCCGCCCCTCGGGGCAGCATTGCCTTTGCCGTTGAGCGATAATTGCATTCCTTCTTCCACACCGGCAGGAATGTTGATGCTGATTACTTCTTCATCCCTTACAATGCCATTGCCATAACAGGAAGAACACTTCTCGTCAATACTCTGGCCTTCTCCGCTGCAACTGGGGCAGACCGATGCAGTCTGCATTTGGCCGAGTATGGTATTCGTTACGCGTGTTACCCTGCCGGCTCCGTTACAGGTTGAACAGGTGCTGAAAGACCGGCCTTCTTTGGCTCCCGTTCCGCTGCAGGGTTTACAGGACACATATTTGTTGACCTTGATTTTTTTCTCGGTACCTTTCAGGATGTCTTCCAGGGTCAATTTAACTTTTAACCTCAGGTTAGACCCTTTGTTGGCGCGTCTCCCTGACTGACGTCCGCCGGCACCTGTACTTCCAAAGCCACTGAAACCACCTCCGAATGCGCCACCGAAGATATCACCGAACTGGCTGAAAATGTCATCCATCGACATACCTCCGCCAAATCCGCCACCTCCGCCAAACTGACTGCTGGTTCCGGCATGGCCAAACTGGTCATAGCGCGATCTCTTCTCCGGGTTGCTCAGGACTTCATATGCTTCGGCCGCTTCTTTAAACTTTGCCTCAGCCGTATCATCATCGGGATTTTTGTCCGGATGGTACTTCAGAGCCATCTTTCGGTAAGCCTTTTTGATTTCTTCCGGAGAGGCGTCTCGTGAGATGCCTAATATTTCGTAATAATCTCTTTTTGACATATATTGAATTCTTAGTTGGCTACCACGACCCTTGCGTGACGAATTACTTTTCCGTTTAGCAAATACCCTTTTTGTACTTCTTCGACCACTTTGCCTTTTTGTTTTTTGTTTTCAGCCGGCACATGGGTGATAGCCTCATGGTAGTCGGTGTCAAAATCAGCACCCCGGGCGGTAATTTCCTCCACTCCTTTTTGCCTCAGGATGGTCTTGAATTTGTTGTATATCAATACAACCCCTTGCTGTTCGGAGTCATTTTCCTTCTGCTCACCGGCATTCTGGCTGGCTCTTTCCAGATCGTCAAGGATGGGCAGGAGGGCCGTGATTATTTCCTCAGCTGCCGTTTTGGCAAATTCTATACGTTCTTTGTTGACCCTTTTGCGGTAATTGTCGAACTCTGAAAACAACCGCAGGAACTTCTCGTTGGCTTCAGTCAGTTTGTCCTGCTGTTCACTGAGCTGTTTTTCGTATGCTGCAATTTTGTCTGATTCCGCATTAATATCAGTACCTTCCCTGCTCTTTCCGGAGTCTTCCGCATCTGTATGTTCTTCTTCTGATTTATGCTCGTCTGCCATGTTGCCGGGTTCGCCATTGGCTGACCCGGTTTCCTGATCTGCGGGTTGTTTGGTGTCTTCCTGCTCCTTTTTACTCTCTTTCCCTTTTATATTTTCTTTTTTCATTTCTGAGAACTGATTTTTAAATGATTCGAACTGCCACAAAGCCTATCAAAAGCTTTGCCATAAAGTCCTGAAAAGCCATTTTGTCAGGCTAAAGTCTGCGAATATCTGCCCCCAGCTGTTTCAGCCGGGTATCAAGGAACTGATAGCCCCTGTCGATCTGCTCAATGTTGTGAATAATGCTTTTTCCTTCAGCGCTCAATGCCGCAATCAGCAGTGCAACACCGGCCCTGATATCCGGCGAGGTCATTTCCAGGGGCTTCAGCGGGTACTTCCTGTCCAGCCCGATGACGGTGGCGCGGTGGGGATCACAGAGGATGATCTGTGCGCCCATATCAATCAGCTTATCCACAAAGAAAAGGCGGCTTTCGAACATTTTCTGGTGAACAAGAACGCTCCCGCGTGCCTGTGTGGCCAAAACCAGCACTACACTGATCAGGTCAGGAGAGAAGCCCGGCCATGGAGCATCGCTGATGGTGAGTATGCTTCCGTCAATATACGTATCAACCTCATAGCTGTCCATTGAGGGAATGAACAGGTCGTCGCCACGGCGCTCCAGCTGAACCCCGAGTTTGCGGAATACATCGGGGATCATACCAAGTTGTTCATGCTGTACCCCTTTAATCGTGAACTCGGATCTTGTCATGGCAGCCATGGCAATGAAACTCCCGATTTCA
>PWGY01000075.1 GCA_003554665.1 Bacteroidales bacterium
AAGTCAAACCGCAGCCGCTTATCGTCCACCAATGAACCCTTTTGCTGCACGTGACTGCCAAGAACCGTTTTGAGGGCAGAGTGCAGCAGGTGGGTGGCCGTATGGTTGTTGGCCGTAAGCAAGCGCTTGTTGGAGTCCACCACCGCCTTTACTTTATCAGGCCATTCCGGTGGGATCTCCGGCATCAGATGTATGGTCAGGTTGTTCTCTTTCAAGGTATTGATGACCGGATACTGTGTTCCGTCGGCAATGAGAAAGCCCTTATCTCCAACCTGCCCTCCTGCCTCGGCATAAAAAGGCGTCTGATCCAGTACCACCTGGTACATTGATTTCCCTTTTTGGGTAACCTGCCGGTACCTGACAACCTCCACTTCGGCCTCAAGTTGCTCGTACCCCAGAAAAAGGGTTTCTTCCTGCCTGGGTCCCAGCTCCGTCCAGTCTTTGGTTTCCACCGTTGCCGCGGCCCGGCTCCTTGACTTCTGTTCAGCCATTCGCTTTTCGAAGCCTTTCATATCTACTTCCCTGCCTTTCTCCCTGGCCATCAGAGCAGTCAGGTCAACAGGAAACCCATAAGTATCAAACAACTCAAAAACAAAAGCCCCGTCAAGAATATTTTTGTCCGGATTGGAATGAAGATGCTGTTCAAATTTCTGGATGCCTGTTTCCAGGGTTCGCAGAAATGTCTGTTCCTCCTCCCTGATCACCTTGGTGACCAGATCCTCCTGCTCTTTGAGTTCCCGGAATGCATCTCCCATATGTGCTACCAGCACGGGCACCAGGCGGTGAACAAAAGGCTCCCTCAAACCAAGAAAGGTATATCCGTACCTGATGGCACGCCGCAAAATTCGGCGGATCACATAACCGGCTTTATTATTCGAAGGCAACTCACCGTCGGCAATGGCAAATGACACAGCACGAAGATGATCTGCAATGACGCGCATGGCCACATCGGCATCATCCGATTTCCCATATTGAACCCCTGTTATACCGGTCAGTTCCTTAAAGTAAGGCTGAAACACATCGGTTTCGTAGTTGGACTGCTTGCCTTGAAGCACCATGCACAACCGTTCAAAGCCCATGCCGGTGTCCACATGTTTGGCAGGCAGGTTCTTCAGGCTGCCATCCGATTTGCGGTCGAATTCGATGAACACCAGGTTCCAGATTTCAATTACAAGCGGGTGATCCGCATTTACAAGGGTTGCACCGTCTGTTTTGCGACGTGCGGCATCATCCCGTAAATCAACATGAATTTCGGAACAGGGGCCACAGGGGCCCGTATCCCCCATTTCCCAAAAGTTATCTTTTTTTGATCCATACAGTATACGATTCTCTGGAAGATAGGCTTTCCACAGCTCATAAGCCTCCTGGTCAGCTTCCAGGCTGTCTTCCGGTGACCCTTCAAAAACGGAGGCATACAGCCTCTCTTTGTCAATACCGTAGACCGATGTCAGGAGCTCCCAGGCCCAGCCAATGGCCTCCTTCTTGAAATAATCTCCGAAGCTCCAGTTGCCGAGCATTTCAAACATCGTGTGATGATAGGTGTCGTGCCCGACCTCTTCAAGGTCATTGTGCTTGCCGGATACCCTGAGGCATTTCTGAGAATTAACCACCCTCTTATGCCTGGGTGAAGTGTTGTCAAGAAAAACGTCCTTGAACTGATTCATCCCCGCATTGGTAAACATCAATGTGGGGTCATTCTTCACCACCATCGGTGCGGACGGGTACACGGCATGTTCTTTTTCTTCAAAAAACCGGAGAAAAGTAGCACGGATTTCATTTGCATTCATGAAAAAAGAGGATATTTCTTTACAATTAATTTGCCAGGAATCGACAAAATTACTTGTTTTTTTTTAGTTTTGTAGCTGGGAATGCATTTCAAAGCAGTTTCGGCCACCACCCGGCCGGTTTAATTCCAGAACCACTGAAATTTTGAGGATCCAATATTCGATATGAGCAAAATTCAATATCGTTTCAACACAAAATCCCTGAAAGTAGAAAGGGTAGACAGAACATTCCGGGATAAATTCAAGGTTTTTCTCCGGTATGCTTTGGCAGGGATGGTTTTCTCGGTAATTGTGCTGCTGATTGGCTTTACATTTTTTGATTCGCCGAAAGAAAGAATGCTGCGCAGGGAGATCAAGCAATATAAAACCCAGTACGAAATCATCCACGATCGCCTTGACGGGTTAACAGCTGTACTTGATGATATTCAGGAACGGGATGACAACATATACCGCGTAATCTTCGAAGCAGAACCAGTCCCCAGCTCTGTAAGGGAGGCAGCTTTTGGCGGTGCTGACCGGTACGCCCACCTTTCCGGTTACCGCAACAGTGAATTGATCTCCGAAACCATGCAGCGGATCGACCAGCTGGCAAGCAAACTTTATGTTCAGTCGAAATCCTATGATGAAGTGTTTGACATGGCGCTGAACAAAGCAGACATGCTTGCGTCCATTCCCGCTATTGTACCGGTCGAAAAAGGCACGAAAAGACTGGTTTCGGGTTTCGGAATGCGGATGCACCCCATTTACAAAACCAAGCGGATGCACGAGGGGGTGGACTTCACTGCGGATATCGGAACCCCCATATTCGCAACCGGCGACGGAGTCGTTACACGTGCTGAAAATAACAGGCAGGGTTACGGTGTTATGTTAGAGATTGACCACGGCTATGGATACACCACAAGGTACGCGCACATGCACGAACTTAAGGTTAGGAGAGGTCAGGAGGTTAGCCGCGGAGAGGTGATCGGACTGGTCGGCAACACAGGGACCTCCACCGCCCCGCACCTCCACTACGAGGTACATTACAATGACAGGCCCGTAAACCCGGTTTACTACTTCCACAATGACCTCAGCCCTGAAGAGTTTGAAATCATCATTGAAAGGGCATCCAGAGTTAACCAATCATTGTCTTAATCATCCCGAAGTTACCTCTTTCGGTATGTCATCGCATATTTTTTCAGGCACTGCCTCGGTCTGACCCGGTTTACATCACGGTATTTTCTTATTTTTACCGGATCAAATGATTACCCAATGCCAAAAAAAGCTCCGGAAACAGACAAATTGTATTACACCATCGGGGAGGTGGCAGGTATGTTTAATGTCAACACATCCCTGATCCGCTTCTGGGAAAAAGAGTTTGATGTGATCCGTCCCAAAAAGAACAAAAAAGGCAACCGTTTATTCACCCGCCGGGATGTAAAGAATTTCCACATCATCTATCATTTGGTTAAGGAAAGAGGCTATACACTGAAAGGAGCCAAAGAAAAAGTAAAGCATAACCCGGAAGAAGTAGAGCAAGACGTGGAAATACTCAGAACACTTGATCAAATGCGGGATTTCCTTCTCACCCTCAAAGAGAACCTTCAGAGGCAAACCTAGATTCAATCGGGAAGCATACTGATACCCGGTTAACCAGACACCAAGTATTTACCTCTAAAATTGCACAGTATGGTAGCGAAAATCAGGAAAACACTGCAAGAGTCACGCACAGCCAGGTGGATCGTGCTGGTGCTGGCCAGTTTTGGCATGGCCACCAACTATTATTTTTATGATGCCCTGGCACCATTGGCTGACCTGATCAGAATGAACCTGGGGTTCTCCTCCTCAGAATATGGTTTTTTTGTTTCCGCTTATTCCATCCCCAACGTTTTCCTGGCCATGGCTGTACTGGGGGGAATTATCCTGGATCGATTCGGCATCAGGGTTACCGGTTTTTCCTTTATTTTTCTGATGGCCGCAGGAGGAACCATCACCGCCTACGGTGCCTCAGATTATTTCCTGAGTGGAGGGTTCGGTTATAACTTCATGAATTCCTTCCTTACGAGCTATTCCCCTGCCCTTAAAATGATGTCACTGGGCTTTTTTGTTTTTGGTCTCGGGGCAGAAACCAGCATTGTGGTTTTGTCCAAAGTCATTGTAAAATGGTTCAAAGGGAAAGAACTTGCCCTTGCACTGGGCCTCAACCTGGCCATCGGCCGGCTGGGGGCTGCCCTGGCATTCACCCTGTCGCCCAGGCTGGTATATCCTGAATGGACCACGGCCATCTGGTTTGGCGCATTGTTGTTATGGCTCGGGCTGATCGCATTCGTGGTTTATATGCTGATGGACATCAAAATCGACCGCCAGGTCAAGATCAACATTTCCGATCCGGAAGATGAATTCCGCTGGAAAGACCTGAAGGACCTTGTAACCAACCGCTCTGTTATATACATCACCCTATTGTGCGTAACGTTCTATTCAGCTGTTTTCCCCTTCCTTAAATTTGCACCGGACCTGCTGATGAATAAGTTTGCCATGCCACGGGTACTGGCCGGTGATGTCACCTCATACCTGATGTACGGAACCATCCTGCTCACGCCATTATTCGGATGGGTTACCGATAACAGGGGGAAAAGCGCCACACTCATGTACCTGGGGTCGGCCCTGCTGATCATCGCCCACCTGATGTTCGCGCTTACCTACATTGAGCCAAGGATCCCCATTGTGCTGCTGGGGATCGCCTTCTCGCTGGTTCCTGCTGCCATGTGGCCTGCCGTAACCAAAATTGTACGTGAAAGTAAGCTGGGAACTGCTTATGGCTTTATGTTTTCCGTTCAGAACATCGGCCTCTGGGCTTTTCCGTTACTGATCGGTCTGGTACTTGACGCGTCCAATCCGTTTTACCGCTCAGAAATTGACAGCGATCAGTTTGACCAGGTTCAGACCTCTGATATGTACTATACCGGCAACTATGTCAACCGGAAAGGAGAACCCAATCAGAATATGTCTATACATATCAACACCACTGTATTTGAAAACAGCATGAGCGGAAATATTGTCTGGAGAGAAACCCATATGGTCACCACCGGAGACCAGGGTGAGTTCAGGATCCGGATGGGACACGGAGATGTAATCTCCAATGTGGACTTCAGCAGGTTGAACCAGGACATTGCTTACCGGGCAGAGATAATCATCAGCCGTCGGGACGATGACATCGTAATCTTTGACGACCAATTCTCTGCTGATGAGGAACAGTTTTTCACCGGACAGATCGGGCCGGAGCACCAACAGCTCTTTGAAAACACTGTGAGGGGGCAGATCTACCTTTACGATGAAGATACAGGAGAAAAGGTCTGGCAGGAAGGAGCAAGGTTTTACCTGGAAAATGACGGAAGTTTTGAGATCCCCATGGGATACGGGCGTCTGGCATTTGCTGACCCCAGGTACTTTGGACTCCACGAAGGTCGCCATGAAGCAGAGATCATTAAACCACTCGATTATACAAATGCCATGCTGATTTTTTCATTGCTTGGATTTTTCGGTTTTATATTCGCTTTTCTGCTGAAGCGCGAGGACAGAACATCAGGCTATGGCCTTGAGCGGCCCAATAAAGAAGGATCGCCATAACAACACGCTGCAGAATAATACGCCGGGGCATGCAGGAGTTACGTCTGGAAGCATGCCGGAGTTACACCGGGGAGCATGCCGGAGTTACGCCAGGGAGCATGCCGGAGTTACACCGGGGAGCATGCCGGAGCAGGGGCAAAAGTATTTGAACACCCCGGGGCATTCGCCCGGATGAACCCGCTCTGCTCATTTAAAGTTTGCAGTTCGAACAGGGAGTACATTAAATAGATTAACCGATACTTATAGCTAAATATCAAATGTTTATATGGGAATGATCATTGTTACAGGAGCTGCCGGGTTTATCGGCAGCTGCCTGCTCAGTGAATTGAATCACAGGGGGTATGGGGAAATAGTTTTGGTCGATGATTTTTCCGGTAAGGAAAAATTAAAAAACCTGGAAGGGAAAACATACCTCAGCCAGGTATCGCGTGACCATTTTGTTGACTGGCTGAACAGACACCATTCAGGGGTTTCTTTTGTTTTCCACCTTGGTGCCCGCACCGACACAGCAGAAAAAGACCACATGGTTTTTGAACGACTGAATCTGGGTTATTCCAAAAAGCTGTGGAATGCATGTGCTTCATATGGGATTCCAATGGTCTATGCATCCTCAGCTGCCACTTACGGAGCAGGAGAAAGAGGCTACAACGACAGCCACAAAGCGGTTGAACTACTTGCTCCCCTGAACCCATACGGGCAAAGCAAACAGGATTTTGACCGGTGGGCCCTGGCACAGGATATTAAACCGCCCTTTTGGGCCGGATTAAAGTTCTTCAATGTTTACGGGCCAAATGAGTACCACAAAAACCGCATGGCGTCCGCAATATTCCATTTGTACAACCAGGTTGAATCCGGTGGTGTGGTAAAGCTTTTCCGCAGTCACCGGCCCGATATAAAAGACGGGGAACAACAAAGGGATTTCATTTATGTTAAAGATGTAACCGATGTTATCTGCTACCTCATGGAAAACCGGGTGGCATCCGGGTTATATAACCTCGGAAGCGGACTGG
>PWGY01000041.1 GCA_003554665.1 Bacteroidales bacterium
GCTACTGCCTTTTCGCTGCTGCCTGAAGCTGATTGGAGAACCCCGTGTTAAGTGCCGGCTGCCCCGTCATGGAGAACTGACGGCAGTAAAACAGGCCCTTCGCCGGGCTGATCGCCGGGCGTTCTGGAACAACGTATGTTTGGGGCAGTCCATGGCTGCCCGCTGGATGCTTCGCATCAGAAGGATACGTTCAGCGGTCAATATCGGCGTAAAATCTGACCTGCAGACCAAAATCGCGGCCCATGCCTGGGTGAGCAGTCACGACGTGGACATTGTAGAATGTCCGGATGGCTATCAAATACTTTTCAGGGCCTGACATATAAAGGTTTATCCGAACCGTATACCATTAAGAATCTATTCATTCACCCCCAAATGCAGTGAGATATGCAGACAGACAGAAAAAAAACCTGGGAAACACCTGAGATCAGCAGGTTGTCGGTAAAAAGCCTGACATTAACCAAAGCAGCCTCGGATACAATAGAGGAACCCGGGAAAGACGGAGTTGGCCAGGGCAAAGGGCATCCGCCCTCGTGAGCCGCATGGGTTCAGTTCCTGTGTTTTGCAGCTATGGCTGAATGGTTTTTGATTTGCGAATGTTTCGTTGACAGACAATCTGGCCCCACATGATATATGGCAGTATTGATTTAGAGAAGCATGGAACCCGGTTTTCACCGGGTAATTTTGAATCCATCATGGGATGGGAGGGGTGCATCTCCAGACCTTTGAAGTGGGAAGGGTTTTCGGGTGCTTTGCTCCTTCATGAAAATATTCCGGCAGCAGGAGCGGATTTTTTTCATGTTGACCAGGATAACCGGATAATGGTACTTATGGACGGGTATGTTTTCAATCAATCCTCCCTGTCTGCGAAGCTTTCGGGTCATAGACAAACCAATACACCCCCTGCCTTGATCTGCCAGGCATTTATGAAATGGGGGCCTTCTTTTGTCGAGTATCTTAATGGTGACTTTGCCATTTGTATATATCAGAAAAAAACCAATCAGGTGTTTTTTTTCAGGGATCATCTGGGGATACGACCGCTGGCTTTTTCCTGCAACGGATCAGGAGTGGTTTTTTCCACTGATCCCATGGGCCTTTGTAAGGCGATGTCCGATAAGGAAAGGATCTCCCCGGATTATCTGCTGAATCAATTTCTTTGGGGAGGATATGATCACACCTTATTACCCAATGAGAAAGTGAGTGAGATAAAGCCAGGGCATTTTATCAGCGTGGAGGCGGGAAAGTGTCATCAATCTCAGTACTGGTTTCCCGAAAATATCAAAACAGATAAGACCCTTACTTTTCAAAAGGTGACAAAGGACCTGAAGGCTTTGCTTTCAGATGCGGTAAGGTTGCGGTCGGATAAGCGGTTTATGGCATCCTCACATGTGAGCGGGGCCCTGGATAGTGGAGTGGTGGCTGCCATGGCCAGAAAAGTATATAGTGAACAGGAAAGGTTCTATGGTTTTTCCTGGACTCCAGTGAAATTAAAGGATATTGAACACATTGCATACGATGAGCGAATACTGGTCAGAAAAATATGCGCCTTGAATAATATGGCCCCCGTATTTGCTGATTACGGAGTGGAGGATTGTCTTTCACTGAATGCCGACTGGCGAAGTGCAAACATATACCATGCAGAAGAAAAAATCCGGGAATTTGCTCTGAGCAGGGGCGTAAATCTTATCTTCAGTGGATGGGGCGGGGATGAGTTTATCAGTAATGGCAACCGGGGGATTGACATTGACCTGGTCCGTAATTTTGAGTGGCGGAGTTTTTTGAAAAAATATCCGCTGAACAAGCCTAAACGTTTTATGTCCGCAGTGATTTTTAAGCTGTTGTTTCCCGGGATGCGAAAAAAATATTTGAAGCATAAAGCGGAACCCCATGTTTATCAATACATTAAAAAGCAGCTGGACGGCAACATTATCCCCCGAAAGCAAAGGTTTCATTTTGGGTCGCGCCGGCAGGTATATCTTCAGTTGCTGAATAAAAGACATCTTGACCGGCGAACAGTCGAATGGTATGTGTCAGGCCAGCGCAAAGGGATTGAATATCGTTACCCCCTGCTGGATAAACGCATTGTTGAGTACATGCTGAAAGTTCCCGCGCCCTGCCTGGT
This sequence comes from Bacteroidales bacterium, assembly GCA_003554665.1. The sequence continues at coordinate 2,120 of PWGY01000041.1, forward strand.
AGACGGCAACAATCACCGGATCATCCTCCGGGCGATCGGAAAAGACATTTTGCCTCCGGAGGTAGTCAATAACAGATCCAAAGAGGATCCGGTTGGGAATTATTACCAGGATGTTCTTTACAAAGAAACGAAAGCTGGCCTGATAAACGCAATCCCCGTATACCGTGATAATCCGGAGCTGAGTTTTGTGGATTTTGAATTGCTGGAAAAGAACCTTCCCCTGATGAATGGCGGGGAGGGCGAAAATAATAAAAAGAGCGATCCGGCTATATTATACTACCTGAAGTCCGCTCACCGGATAACCAAAGGATATTATGAACAGGTATCCTGATCAAAAAGGATAATATGACAAATATTGGTTCCGAGCAATCCATCTGTATTAGCTGCGGGTTTTGCTGTGACGGGACTCTGTTCGAATTTGCCTATCTGGAGACGGGAGAAAGAGAGGATCTTCCGGAAAAGATCAGGGAAACGACTTTTACAAATCGCCAGCGGGAGTGTTTTGAGCTGCCTTGTCATTATTTTGAAGGAAAGTGCAGTATATATAGCCGGAAGAAGGCCATTGTTTGCTCGTCCTATCGCTGTCAGTTGCTGAAGGATTTTTCGGATCATAAGATCAGCCGGGCCGATGCGCTGAAAATCATCCGCAATGCTGCTGCATATCGTGCCGAGATCTTTGTGTTATCCCAAAAGTATCACGTGTATTCCGGAAAACCGGTTTTTAAGAAACTTTTAAAAGAGCTGCGAAAGATCAACGCTTCAGAAAAAATAAAGGAAAACAATGACCGCCAGTTCACTATGTTACTGGGGAAATGCAGTATCCTGGAAGCTCTTCTGGTCAGACATTTTTGTTCGCAAAGTGATTTTAACTCCATGAAACAATCACCTTTTTCTCACCATGTTCATACCCCCTGACCCGATGTTAATCTCTCCGGAAACCTTATTGGCACGTCACCGTCTTTCCTCCAGGCAGGTCAACGACTATTTGAAGGGAAGAAGGAGCGTGGAACCCCTTGAGGAGCGGTTGATCCGGATGGAAAAACTTCGTTGCTTTCTGATGCTTACAAGGAGCCTTCAACAGGAAGGTATCTGGTTTATGGTACTTAAGGGGCCTGTCCTTTCCAGCCGCATATACGGCGACCCATGCTACCGTTATTACAGAGACTTCGATTTGCTGGTTAAGCCTGAATCAATAAGGAAAGTCACCGGGATATTGAAAAAGGCAGGATTTAAGCCGGCTGTTTTTGACTGGCCTGAAAGCAGCGGCCGCGAGCAAAAGGTGTTGAGTCATATGAATCAGTACACCCTTCTACGGGCTGATAAAGGAATGGCCATCGAGTTACACTGGAGGTTTTTTAAATATCATATCCTTCCTCGCCGGGTATTTCATACTTTGCTTGTTGAAAATCTTGAAGAAATCCAGATAGGAGGACAGTCTTTTTTGCAGTTTAACAAGGAGATGGAACTCCTTTATCTGGTGGTACACGGTGGTGTACATGCCTGGTCCCGTTTAAAGTGGCTGGTGGATATCCATGAATTATTGAACCGTTTTTCACTGGATGAGGAAAAATTTTTGAAGTTGTCCGGCCGTCTCGGAACCCAACGTCTGGTATCATTATGTGATGCCCTGTTGCAGAAATATTTTCCGGGATCCAAACGCCTGCCCGGGAGCGGGAGGCCCCTGCCTGTTTTATTAAATTATGCACAGTATCGTATAGAAAATAAACTGGACATACCATTTGAAACGGCGGGAGAGGACTGGAGCAAAATCCGATACCGCCTTATGGCTTTGCCTGGTATCAGGTATAAGCTCAGTACTTTGAAGTTTTCTACGTTTACAGAAAAGGAGCTTAACCGGAAATGGCCCCCACCTTCTTCTTTTTTGGTGATTATCCGGCTGTTCTTTCACAGGATATTCCGGGTTTATCGTCGAACCGGCTTCTGTTTTTTTTGGGAAATTAATACAGATAAACAAACATTTTGTCATGAGTCATAACAAATATCGCCGCAATAAGGACACCATTTCCGGGCAACTGGATGATCAGCTGGTTATGATGGATATAGAAAAAGGACAGTACTTTTCGTTAAACCCCGTATCCACCCGTATCTGGGAGCTCCTGGAACGGTCCCGGACCATGGAGGAGATCTGCATAACGCTTACCCGTGAGTTTGAGATCGAGCCCGGACAATGCCGGGCTGAAGTAGAGGAACATCTCAGGGAAATGAAAGAACTGGGTTTAATCTATGTAACAACATAAGGCTTTTCTGTAAAATGAACACCCAAAGTATTTCAGCACATTACTCCCTGTTGCTGAAGAGCTTTCGTATGCTATTTAATTACCAACCATGGCGGTTGGTATTGCTTTTTTTATTGACGCTATTGCTGGGAGCCGGTCAGGGCTTTACCATTATCCTGCTCATTCCTTTCCTGCAATTGCTTGAAGTAGGTACAGAAGCAGAAACAAATTCATTGGTAGGATTTTTTGCGGATTTTTCTGAAAAGACAGCTGTTCCTGTTACCTTTGAAAGTGTGCTGCTGGCTTACCTTGTGCTGCTCACCCTCATTGCGGTAATGGTTTATGGCAAATTCCTCCTGCAGTCGGCATATCAGCAGGGCTTTACTTATCAGATGCGCCGGCGATTGTTTCGTAAGATCATAATGAGCGACTGGCCTGCATTACATGGTAAGAGCAGGCATAACCACCTGCAGGTGCTTACCGAGGAGGTTCCTAAATTTTCAGACTATTACTATATTTTTCTTCAGCTTCTGACCCGTTTGATCATTACCGGGGCCTTGCTTTTCTATGCCTTTTTGGTATCGCCCCGCTTTACTGTCCTGGTCTTGATTGTCGGGATGCTGGCTTTTATGCTGATGCGTCGTTTTTTAGCCCGTTCCGGTCAGCTGGGCAGAGGATATGTAAAAGCGTTTAATCGTTTGCTTAAGTATATTGATGATTTCTGGGTAAGTATAAAGGTGGCCAAGGTGCACAGCAGTGAAGATTTTCATTGCCGAAAATTCGAAAGTGCCAACAATGATATGTTGAAGCTTGAATATCAGATGAACCGCAACTATGCCCTCCCGCAGCTATTATATAAAATTGCAGCCATTGTTGTATTGGTCGCTGTTATTTATGTGGGTTACCGGGTTGAACAAATTCCTTTAGCGAGTTTTTTTATCCTTATTGTTCTCTTTGCCCGTTCCTTTCCCCAGTTTATTTCCATTAACAATAATCTGAATCTTCTTTTTGCCAATATGGGTTCGGTACAAATGGTTCTCGAACTCGACACATTATTTGAAGACAGAGGATTCCCGGAACCGATGAAAGCAAACGGACTTAGGGTGGAAAAGGAGATTGACATCAAGGCCGTTCATTTTGGTTATCCCGGCAATGATTCTTTATTTTCCGGCCTGAATGCATCTATTCCGGCAAACAGTCTTACGGGCATTATTGGCGAATCCGGCCGGGGTAAAACCACCCTGGTGGATTTGATTGCCGGTCTGCAGCAACCTCAGTCCGGCCATATCCTGCTGGATGGAAAAATATTGGATGCCTCACTATTGCCCCGGTGGAAAAACAGCATTGGCTATTTGCCTCAGGATGCTTTCTTTATAGACGGCAGTTTGCGCGAAAATCTATTGTGGGACAATAGTCGGCATATTCCGGATGAAGAAATATTTGAAACCTTAGATCAGGTAAATGCCCGCGAACTGGTCAGTTGTCGGCCCGACGGGCTTGACGCGGAGCTGGTAAACTATCCTTATTGCTTCTCAGGAGGTGAGCTTCAGCGCCTGGCCCTGGCCCGCGTACTTCTCAGAAAACCCCACCTGCTTATTCTTGACGAAGCTACCTCTTCCCTCGACCTCAAAAACGAAACACAGATCCTGGAGGTCATTTCCCAACTCAAACAACACATCACCATTATCTTTATCACCCATCGCAAGTCGGTGTTTCCATTCTTTGACAATATAATCAGTCTTTAAGTGCAGAATTTTATGCTGTTTTAGAAGCATCCCAGCTTTAATGATGGTGCCGGGTTACCCCCGAAAGGGGTGATCCGGTTTTTTAATGCCCTGTGCATGAAGGTAATGTGTTAATGTGCTAATGTGACAGTGCTAATGTGACAATGTGCTAATGTGCTAATTGATTGATAATTAGTGGTTTAGGCAAGGGTGTGGTTGTTCTTTGAAGGAATAGGTTCTTTTATGGGTGAATATATGATGGGAACGCGGATGGACGCGGATGCTACGCAGC
>PWGY01000069.1 GCA_003554665.1 Bacteroidales bacterium
CGCAGGGCAAACCCGTCCATTTTTCCTTTGAGTTCGGGAATTACCAGCCCGACTGCTTTGGCTGCACCTGTGGTGGTGGGAATAATTGACATGGCTGCTGCACGTGCACGACGAAGGTCTTTGTGGGGTGCATCCAGAATGACCTGGTCATTGGTGTAGGAGTGGATGGTATTCATCAGCCCATGCTTTACGCCAAACTTGTCATTCAGCACTTTAACCACGGGAGCCAGACAGTTGGTGGTGCATGAAGCATTGGAAAAGATCTTTTGCTCGTCCTTCAGGTCATGGTCATTTACTCCCAGCACAATGGTGGCATCCACGTCATCAGCAGACTTGGACGGTACGCAAAGTATAACCTTGCGGGCTCCGGCCTGAATATGTTTTCCAATATTCTCCCTGTCTCTGAATACACCGGTGGACTCAACCACCACATCGATCCCAAGGTCTTTCCAGGGTAATTTTGCCGGATCTTTTTCTGCATATACCTTAATGGTTTTTCCATTTACAACCAGATCATTGCCTTCGGTGGAAACTTTACCGGGAAATTTTCCGTGCACAGAGTCATATTTCAAAAGATGGGCCAGCGTTGCATTGTCCGTCAGGTCATTCACAGCAACGATTTCCATGTTGTCCTTCTCCATGGCCGCTTTGAGTGTCAATCGTCCGATGCGGCCGAATCCGTTAATTGCTACTTGAATTTTCTTCATAATCTCTTCTTTTTTATATACTGTAAAAATGAAACGTAAAGGTAATGAAATTTCTTCAATTATTCCGACCTGAAGCACGTTGGAGCTTACCGTCAGACGCGGAAGATGTTGCATGAAGGATTGATTAATTCACTATATTTGCATGAGGTAAAATATTTGTGTCCTTTATTAGTTATAACTAAAAACAATTTACGAAAAATCACTGCCCATGTTATCTATGATGTTGATGTTAGCTCAGGCCCAGGAGGCTGTGCAAGAGGAACTTGTTGACACTTTAGCCCAGGCACCGGCCCCGGCTGAAGAAACATTGTCTTTGTGGAGTCTTGCCTTTAAGGGTGGTATTGTGATGATCCCCCTGGCTATTTTGTCTATCGTGGCAATTTACATCTTCATTGAACGCTACTTTGCCATCAGCCGTGCATCCAATGAGGAAACGAACTTTATGAATAACATCCGGGATTTTATTCATAACGGCCGTATTGATTCGGCAAAATCTTTGTGCAGAAATAATCAGTCGCCCATTGCCCGCATGATTGCCAAAGGAATTGTCCGTATAGGAAGACCACTTGGCGACATCAATGCAGCCATTGAGAATGTTGGGAAACTGGAGGTTGCCAAACTTGAAAAAAACATTGCCGTACTTGCTACCGTGGCGGGAGCGGCACCAATGCTGGGTTTTCTGGGGACTGTGATAGGAATGATTCGTGCATTCTATAATATGGCCATGGCTGGCCCGAATATTGATGTAGGTTTACTGGCAGGGGGTATTTATGAGGCCATGGTAACAACCATGACGGGTCTGGCGGTCGGCATCATTGCCTTTATCTGTTATAACATTCTGGTGGCCCGCATCGAAAAAGTTGTGTTTATGCTGGAGGCCCGGGCTACGGAATTCATGGATTTGCTGCACGAACCAGCCTCTTAAATTGTGAAATATGGCAATTAAAGCACGAAATACAAGGAATTTACAGTGGAGCATGGCTTCCATGTCGGATCTGGTGTTCCTGCTGCTGATCTTTTTTATGCTCACATCCACATTGGTTGCACCCAGTGCCATACAGCTGTTGCTGCCTTCCAGTGACAGCAGACAGGTGGCACACCAAACCGTGACGGTTTACCTCAATGCAGATCGCCAATTGTTTCTGGAAGAAGAACCGGTGGATATTGAGTTGCTTCAAACAGGTCTTACAAGCAGGCTGGCAGGACAGACAGAAGCAGCAATCGTATTGCGCTCAGACCATTCGGTTCCCGTTCAGTACATTGTGAATGTGATTGATGCTGTAGAAGAATTAAATAAACAACTGGATACCCGTTACCGGGTTATTTTGGCCACACAACCACACAGACACTGATGGAAACATCGGAAAAAATAGACAGAAACCGGGCTTTGGCAGGTACGCTCATTTTTCATGGGTTGATCCTGCTGAGTTTCATCCTTTTTAGCCTGTCGGCCCCAGATCCGCAACCTGAAGATTATGGCGTGCTTGTAGCTCTTGGTTACGAGGATGAGGGGGAAGGAGACCGGCAGCCGTTGGCAGCCCCGACGCCCGTACCTCAGTCTCCTCCCGCAACCGATGCTTCTGAACACGAGGAGATTGTGACTCAGGATGCTGAAGAGGCTGTGGCATTGCCCGATGAGGTGGCTGATCCTGATACGGAGCGAGAGGAAGTGGAGTCAGAAAGTGAGGATCCCGTAACAGAACCGCAGGAGGAGGGAGAAGAGGCTGAGGAAGAACCTGAACCAGAGGTTGACCCCAGGGCGCTTTTCCCCGGCAGGGATCAGCGGAGTACTGAACGTCGCGACCAGGGTGAGACTGATGAACGGGGTGATCAGGGGCAGGTTGAGGGCGTTCTGGATACCGTGGATTTTGACGGCGTTGGCCAGGGCGGTATCGAATACAGCCTGGCCGGGAGGAAGGCAAATTCCCTTCCGGTGCCTGAATACACCACCCAGGCTACCGGTCGTGTTGTTGTGCAGGTCACTGTGAACCGGCAGGGTCAGGTGATCCGTGCAGAGGCAGGAGCCAGGGGAACGACAACCACTGACGCAACCCTTCACCGTCATGCGGAAGAAGCAGCCCGTCGCGCCCGTTTTGACCTTCAGTCCGATGCTCCTGAAGAACAAAGAGGTACCATTACCTATAACTTTATCCGACTAAATTAAATGGATTACCGGCGTACCCTTGACTATCTTTTTGAGCAGCTTCCCATGTATCAGCGTATTGGAGCCGCCGCTTACAAAGCTGATCTGAAAACCACCATTGAACTTTGCAGGCATCTGGGTAATCCCGAGCAGGATTTTCCCAGCATCCATGTGGCCGGAACCAACGGAAAGGGCTCGGTATCTCATATGATTGCCTCGATACTGCAGGAACAGGGCCTGAAAACCGGCCTGACCACTTCTCCTCATTTGAAAGATTTCCGGGAGCGGATCAGGATCAACGGCTCCATGATACCGGAAAATGCGGTCAGCAGCTTTGTGGCTGAGCACCGTGACTTTTTTGAAACATTGAAACCTTCCTTTTTCGAAATGACAATGGGCCTGTGTTTTGATTGGTTTTCAAGGCAGAAGGTTGATGTTGCGGTTGTTGAGACCGGTATGGGGGGGCGGCTTGACTCCTCCAATGTTGTCCGGCCTTTGCTTACGATTATTACCAATATCGGTCTTGATCACATGCAGTTTCTGGGGAGTACATCCAGGGATATTGCATTTGAAAAGGCGGGAGTTATTAAGCCGGGCATTCCTTTGGTAATCGGACGACGACAACAAGAACTGCACGATATTTTTGAAACTGCAGCAGCACGGGTACAGGCTGAATTGTTTGTTGCTCCTGATCATTTTTCGGCCCTTAATGCGGTCGTGCAAAAAAATGGGGGGCGGGAAATGAAAGGGGTAGAAGTTGAACACCAGGGAGCTGTAAAATATTATCAGACTGATCTGATGGGCGACTACCAGGTTGAAAATTTACTGACCGTGCTTCAGGCAATGAAAATCCTAACACTTCCGGGCGGGAACAAGGTATCTCCGGATGCTGTTCACAAAGGGCTCCGGAATGTGACTGAAAATACCGGGATTGCCGGGCGCTGGCAGCAATTGATGACCAATCCCCTGGTGATTTGTGACAGTGGCCACAACACGGATGGCATCAGGCAGATTCTGGCCCAGTTGCAGTCTATTCCGCACGAACAATTGCGGATTGTGTTTGGAATGGTGGAGGACAAGGAGAGAAAAGAGATATTGGATCTGTTGCCCCGCAATGCCGTTTATTATTTTTGTAAACCCGGGGTTATTCGTGGGCTGGATGCAAACAAGCTGGCTATGGATGCCAGCTTGTCAGGTCTTCATGGAAATGTTTATGATTCTGTTCAGGATGCCCTTAACGCAGCAAAGAAAAATGCCTCCAGGAATGATCTGATCTTTGTGGGGGGCAGCACCTTTATGGTGTCTGAAGTGCTGTGATACCTCAAAACCTCAGGTGGCAATAAATAACTCACCGCTGGTAAGGCACCCCAAAAGAAGTTTGATCTACTGATCCTGCTGGTTTTGTTCCTGCTGTTTTTTCTCTTCCAGCTCCTTTTCTGCCTCTTTTCTTCTTTTCTCCAGAATTTTTTCCCGGGCACGTTCCCTGGCAAGGTATGAAACATATTCTCTGAGTTCTTCATCCTGACGGAACTCATCCAGTACGGCTCTGTAGTCATCCATATCCATTTCATGTTCCTGAATGATAAGCTGCATGGTTCCCTGCATGTTCCGCTGCATTTCGGTGATTTTCGGGGCCACTTCATTGAAAGCCTCTACTTCTTCACTGGAGAAAGCATCCATTTGACCAATCTGGGCAGCCTGGGCTAATTGCTCAAAACGATCATAACTCAGGCCGTGCTCCTCTGTCACTTCAGCCATTTCCTCGCGGGTATCCCGCTGCAACTCACTGATTTCCTGGTTGACATCGAAAAAAGTAAGCAATTTCTCATCTTCAAACGGGAACTCCACATCTTCCCAGGGATCTTCCTCTTCCTCTTCTTCTTTTTCTTCTTGCTCTTGCTGTTCTTCCTGTGCTATCAAAGATAAAGGAAGTACAAGCATCATAGAAATAAAGAATACCATAAGGTACTTACTTGTAGCACTCAGGTCGAATTTTGTTAATCTCATAACTGTTGATTTGGGGTTTGACTAAAAATATGTCTAGCAAAAATAAGCATTATAAAAAGAGTTTCTGATTTTTTTTTCGTTAAAAGTAGCCAAAATTATTTGTGATTGGCTGGTTTGATTTCGAGAAACTCTACTGAATAAGGTCGCAAATCTAATGCCAATCCCGGCGCAGTCATTTTTTTACTGCTGATGTATTGCGGTGGAAGGTTGTCTGACAACGAACGGGCAACCCAGTTTTTATGAATAGTTTGACCGGATATGACCCTGAAATATTCCGGAATTACAATGCGCGTTTGTATGCTATGTGATGCGGAAAAATTCATTGCAATCATCCATATGTGTTCTGTATCCCACCTGATAAAGGCGTAGAGGTGTTTATCTGCCCCTGAATTTGCCCACATGGGGTCGTAGAAATTCCCTTTGCTGATTACGGGATGCCTGCTCAGCAAAAGAATTTTTTTGTAACGCTCCCTCAGCCTTGCTGCTTTTGGTGGCAGGTGCACGGCAGAACATATTCCGTTGCTGAACCATTGCCTGAAGGCTGGTACCGAAGTATAGTCATAAATACTCGTTCTTCCGTCGTTACGGCTGAAACCGCTGATGCCGGCGGCCTCTTCTCCTAATTCCTGTCCGAAGTAGATCATAAAGGGCCCCTTGTGCATGCATGATGCTGCAGCTGTGGCTGGTATTCCTGCGTTGGCATTTCCTGCATATTCCGGAGAAGCAATCCGCTGTTCATCATGATTTTCAATGAAGCGGAGCATGGCGCTGTCCGACCCTCCGGCGGATTTCAAAACTCCGGAGAGGGCCCGGGCTTCTTTTTTCCCCGCAATAATGTCCCTGATGCAATCATAGAATCCTGTTTTGTCGTAAAGGTAATCGAACCCTGCCTGAAGGTAGATGCTGTAGGCTGCAGGGTTATAAATTTCGGCAATGAACAATATGCCGGGATATTGTTCCCGGACTTTTTTTATCGCCCATTCCCAAAAGGAGTGGGGGACCATTTCTGCCATATCACAGCGAAACCCACCAATGTTTTTTCCCGCCCAGAATTTCAGTACCTGCAGCATTTTACACCAGGTGTCAGGAACATTGCCGGAAAGTGGAGACATTTTGCCACCGGGATCAATGCCGTAATTCAGTTTGACTGTGTCATACCAGTCGCTGTATGACGGGGTCGCAGAAAAGCAGTCATTTCCTGTGGCTCTGGCCGGTATTTCTTCATAATAAGGTGCAGAAGATCTCTGCCGGCTTGTGGGGTGCTGATACACTTCCTCCGGTAATTTCAGGGCATGACCGGGCAGGTAATAAAAATTGTTGTCATAACTGAAAGTAACCTGAGTATTGTCGTGCCGGCCAAACTGGTTGGCACCTCCTTCTTTGCAATCGCTGTGGTAATGGCGTGCCAGGTGATTGGGGACAAATTCGATCAGCGGGGTCAGGCCGTCTGAATGGCAGCGCCCGATCAGGGCCTCAAATTCTTCCA
>PWGY01000275.1 GCA_003554665.1 Bacteroidales bacterium
CTCCCTTCAAGATCTTTCCATATTAAGAAAAGGGGCAAACATTTTTCTGTACACGTGATTATATTTTCTGACAAAACCTTTGAGATCTCCATCAACGATATAACCGCCCTTGAGCAGGAGAAACGGATCAAGCAGCAGCTGACCAGCAATATTGCCCATGAACTGCGCACCCCTGTGAGCTCCATTACCGCTTATCTGGAAACCCTGATCAACAATAATGGTGTTGAAGAAGAAAAGCGGGAACACTTTATCAATAAAGCATACAAGCAGGCCATTCGCCTTTCGGAATTGATCAATGACATCTCAGTGCTGAACAAGATCGAGGAGTCGGGCGTGGGGTACGACAATAAGCGCATTGACATTCAGGAGGTTGTTGCCGACATCAGTGAGAATCTTCGTCCTGAACTGGAGAAAAGGAAGATTGCCACCCACATACGGGTGAGCCCCGGGGTGAGCGTCAGGGGAAATTACTCCCTTGTCTATTCCATTTTCCAGAACCTGTTTGAAAATACAGTTCGGCACGCCGGAGAAAACGTAGAGATTTACCTGAACAATTATTTTGAGGACAGGGATTACTATTATTTCTCGTTTGCAGATACCGGGGCAGGAGTTCCGGAGAAACATATCGGCCGGATCTTTGAACGCTTTTACCGGGTTGATCAGGGGCGGAGCCGCAAATCCGGCGGCACCGGGCTGGGGCTGGCAATTGTAAAAAATGCTGTGCTTTTCCACCACGGCGACATCACAGCGAAAAACCGCGAAGGCGGTGGCCTGGAGTTTTTCTTTTCACTCAGGAAACAAGCCCCAAACAACAATGGCTAAAGTGTAATCCTTCAGGGTGCTTCGGCAAAGTGGCATTGTTGCACTGCGGGGGTTTCTGTAAAAGGAATTTCAACCCTAATGGATCCCGAACGGCTGGGTGCCGGCTATGCTTTCCGCATTTCCGAAAAGCTTGGCGCGGATGTAATTACCTGTTTCCGGCAGTTCATTGAGGTCGACAGCACTTCCTTCATGGAGCACCCGGCCTTCTGAAATCCACAATATCCTTTCATAGTTGGTGGCCGTAATTTCAATGGTTCCCCGGCGATCATTCACGTCAATGGACTGAATTTGCGGGGGTTCCGGGCCTTCGTGACCCTCTGGTGCATAAATGAAATAGCTGAGGCCGTTCTCCATGCCGTGGCGGACGCTTTCATGTGACAACTCCGGAAGGATCATCACGTTCCAGTTTCGACCAAGTTGGTCCCTGCTGTGCATGTCGTCGTTGGAATAACCCCATACCGGACGGTCGGGCATGGTGGCTGCAAGGATGGAATCCCAGATCATCCGGTCTTCCGGATAACGGTCGCCCTGATTGTAAACTTCCAGGCCGAAAAGGTGGTCATAGCGCTGGTAAAAGTCCACATACCAGTCTACTGTTTCATCATAGCGCCCGGGGTGGTACAACATCACAATTCCGTCATTTTCTCCCACATCGCGGATCGATTCTTCCTCCGTAACGGTATAATCCACCTGTTGCCCGTAAGGAGGCCGCTTGTGATCGTTGAAGAAGCTGCCCATGTGGTGATGGCTTGAAAGCTCGTTGGCCTGAATGTCGATCATTCCCAGGCTGGCAGGATCACGGTCTTCAAATACAAAATCATCGGGGTAGCGGTCGGGGTTTTCTTCCTGCCTCCTGTGTGAGAGGTCACTGGCCTCCATTGTGGAAAATTCCGTCCAGGGGTAGGTTACTCCGTTGTGATCAGCAATGGCCAGGATCTCATACCCCAGTGCATGGTATTCATCCACTACCTGATGGGGGTTCAATCGTCCGTCGCTGCGTGTGGTGTGGGTGTGGAAATTGGCTTTGTGCTGCCCATGATTTTCCCAGTCAACCTCTGCATAGGGGTTGTCAATATTCCAGGAGGGTGCGCAGGCAACGGCAAAAAGCGCGACACCCGTAATTGTGAGGGGTCTGAGAATCAGTGATCGCAATAAGGACTTCATATTGACTTTGGTTAAATGGTGAATATTTTAAGTCACAGGACTAATAATATTGATGCTGATGGTCGAATGCTTAATTATTCTGATGGTTGAAAGTTTTCGATGCCTGTGTCTAAAAACTCCAGATATCGCTGAATATTTGTGTCGTATCCGTATGCAGGAGCCAGCATGTTCTCATCATGGTCAAGAATGACATAATAGGGCTGGGTGTTGGCCCCAAACCTCTCTGCCTGGAAACTGCTCCACTTTTGACCGACGGTACGGATGGTACGTTCACGCCCGAGGGCATCGGAAGGGAATTGTTCTTCTTCAGGCAAAGGTGTTCTGTCATCCACAAAAAGGGAGATTTTGACAAAATCATTGCGCAGCCTGTCCTGTACCCCGGAATCGGACCAAACGTTGGCCTCCATTTTTCGGCAATTGGCGCAGCCATGTCCGGTGAAGTCCAGAAATACGGGTTTGTCCAATTCCCGGGCCACCCGCATTCCTTCATCAAAGTCAGTAAATGACATAAGTCCGTGGGGGCCTTCGTACACATGTTCCCCTACATAGAAGGTCTCTTCCTGATCTGCAGCTGTGGTGGCTGTAATGCGGGTCAGGTCAAAATCCTGTGTTACGGGCGAAGGCAGGAAGGAACTGATCCCTTTCAGCGGTGCACCCCACAGGCCGGGAATCAGGTAAAAAACGAAGGCAAATGTGGCAATGGCCAGCATCAGCCGTGGTACGGACAAATAGTTTACATCGCTGTCGTGGGCAAATTTGATCTTTCCGATGAGGTAAAGCCCCATCAGGGAGAAGATGGCAATCCACAATGCGAGGAAGACTTCCCTGTCAAGAACCCCCCATTGCCCGACGGCATCGGCTACTGACAAAAACTTCAGAGAGAAAGCCAGTACAATGAACCCCAGTACCACTTTTACAGCATTCATCCAGCCACCTGATTTAGGCAGCGACTTCAGGGCTGTGGGGAAAATGGCGAACATGCTGAACGGGATGGCGAGTGCGAGGCTGAATCCCAGCATGCCAACGGCCGGTGCAAATACACTGCCGCTGATGGCCGCATCCACCAACAGGGTTCCCACGATTGGTCCGGTGCAGGAAAATGAAACAAGTACAAAAGTGATTCCCATCAGGAATACGCCGATCAGTCCTCCTGTTTTGTCGGCTTTATTGTCGAGTGCATTGGACCATTTGGCCGGCATGGTCAGTTCAAAGGCACCAAAAAAGGATGTGGCGAAAAACACCAGCAGGGCAAAAAAGAAGACATTGAAACCGGGGCTGGTGGCCAGTGCGTTCAGGGTGGCAGGGCCGAATATGACAGATATGGCCAGCCCGAGTATTACGTAACTGAAAATGATGGTAAAACCGTAGAGCAGGGCGTCCCTTACGGCCCTGGGCCTGTTGCCGGCATTTCTCAGAAAGAAGCTTACAGTAAGCGGAATCATCGGAAATACACAGGGTGTGAGCAGTGCCAGCAGGCCTCCCAGGAAGCCCATGATAAATGTCAGCCCGACACCTCTTTCTTCTGAGTCTTCTGGTGTGTAAATGGTTGCGGGTTCATCCGCATCGGGGTCTGTTGCGGGCGCATCGGGATCCGCTTCGGTGTCCGGGTCTTCCGTATCCGCAGGAGTTGGTGTTTCATCCGGAGCTGCTGTTTCGGCTTCGGACAGGGATGCATCTCCTTCCAGATCAAAGGAGAAACCCATAAAATCCGGAGGAAGGCAGCGGGTATCATCGCACGACATGTATTCCAGCTCTCCCGAGACAGTAACCGTGCCGGCGGTCAACACCCTGACCCGCTGCACGAAGGTTACGGATTCGCCATACATGGGGATGTCCATGTCAAAATTCGGATCATACTTCACTTCGGCATCCGGATATTGAAGCTCGCCAAGCAGTTCAAAACCCTCACCGGCATCAAAATCGATCCGTGTGGGGATTGGCCCGCCTGCTTCCAGTTCCGTTCCGTATATATACCAACCCGGATCCATGGTGGCAGTGAGCTTCAGCTCATATTCATTGTCGTCGAGTTTTTCATGAGAAAACTGCCAGTCGACCGGATCCAGAACCTGGGCCCGGACAAAAGTTACGGAGAGGAGGATCAGGGCTGCAGAAAATACACCCTGCAAAATTTGATTTTTTGTCATAAAACGGTGTTTTGGGATATCAACGTTTTTTTTGCGTCCTGGTTTTCAATACCTGAGTTAAAAAATGCAAAGAAGATAGAAATATCTACTTTAATGGATGCAAAGATACAAATAATTGTCGTGGCTGGCGCCACTCTGGTTGTTGGTTAACGGCGCTGCGCGCCTTGGTTGTTGGTTCTCATTGGCTATGAGCTGGTGAAGCTGTCTGTAGTTCCGGGGGCGGGCGGAGGAGTTGTTGGTTAGTCGGCGCTGCGCGCCTCCAGTTGTTGGTTAACGGCGCTTCGCGCCTCTGGTTTGTGGTTTGCAAAGGCCTGAATGGCGTTGATGTCAGATTGTGACGCTGTCGATGGTGACCTGGAAGAAACTGCTGGTGTTTTCGGTAACCTTAAATTCTTCACTGGGGCGGATTCCTGCCACCCAAACAATTCTGTCTTCAGAGGTTAAAACCAGGATCTCATCTTTATGATGCCGTGGTACTTTGGCTTCGGTAAGCAGATCACTCACTTTTTTGTGGCCTTTCATCCCCAGGGGAACTATTTTGTCGCCGGATTTCCAGGGACGCAGGGTCAGGGGAAATTCCAGTTTGTCCAGATCCACTGTGAGGATGTGTGGGTTGGTGGGCAGCTTGCTCATTTCCTCAATGTTTGCTGACCTGAAAGTGAAGTGTTGTTTCCCAAGTTGCAGGCTTTTGTCGCCTGCTCTGATCAGGTGCGCGTTTACCTGTGCTTCATTTTCCGCTGCAGGATAGATGATTAGTTTTTCGCGGTCTTTTAGTAAATGATGGCTGGCAGAAGAGAACTCCCGGCCTGCCTGAACCTTGATTTTTTTGAAAATATCTCTGCACGTGGCCGGGGTAAACCCGAAATCCTTCAGGAACTCATAGAGTAAGATATCAGGATGCGCAAAATGAAACAATGGCCTGAGAAGGATATGTGTTTCTTTCCCTGATTGGTGCACACAGACTTGTCGCGCTTGCTCCACTTTGATGTGATAGAAATCGGATGCTGCCTGCATTCGGGAAAAGAAGTCATCTATGGTAACTGAAAGCTCAGGATTGATCTCCTTTAGTAAGGGAAGGACCTGATGCCTGATCTTATTCCTCAAATATTTGGTTTCCTGATTGCTGTGGTCTTCCTGGTAGGGGATTTTCTGTTCATGGATAAAGCGTGCAATTTCCTCCCGGCCGGTAAACAGCAAGGGCCTGATCACCTTGTGGTTTTTGCGTGGGATGCCTTTAATTCCGTCAATCCCCGTCCCCCTTGAAAGGTTGATTAATAGGGTTTCAAGGGCGTCATCCAGATGATGCCCGGTTGCAATGGCGTCGCAACCGGTTTGCTTACGTGTTTCCTCGAGCCAGTCGTAGCGCAACTTTCTTGCCGCCATCTGAACAGACAACTTATGTTGCCTGGCATAGGCTTTTGTGTCAAACCTTGCTGTGTAACAGTCCACCCCCAGGGCTTCTGCCTGTTGCTCCACAAAGGCCTGATCATCTTCCGATTCCTGTCCCCGGAGCTGAAAATTACAATGGGCAATGGCAAAGGGATAGGAGCTTGCCCTGAACAGTTCGGCCATGGCCATGGAGTCCATGCCGCCGCTTACAGCCAGCAGTGCTTTATGTGCCTTTAACAGAAGCTTATGCTGTCTGATATGGGCAGCGAAACGATCATATATGGAACCGGTTCGGGGCATTCAAATATTTTTCTTTAAGTCGCGGGGGCACTGAGGTGGCCGGGTGACCCATATCTGCCGGCTTCCATTGATTCAGCCGGGATAGCGCTTTTGCTGTGTAATCGCGCTTATTACACATACTAACAAAGGTACGCTTTTTTTGTTTGGGGCTCCGTGGTATCCGTGACGCTGCCTTTGGGTAATAGGTTCTATTCTGCAGCCAGCTTTTTGCAGGCACCTTTTTTTGTAACCGGTTCTGCATGACCTGGTGGTCAACGTGACTGCCAGCGGGTGACATGCTGATGGCTGAATTCTAACTGGCTGACAACCATTTGAAGAGCTAATTTTTTGATCTGTTCTGATTATTTTTTCAATTTTTTTTGTACCTTAGTAGGTCGGGGCAGAAAAATTATGCGTAGTTTTGCCCTCCCGTTGAGGGGGATGAAGTTGGCCGGGTCGCAGGCCCGGAATAGGGGAAGGCCCTCATTGGCCCGGGCGCGAACGAGC
>PWGY01000011.1 GCA_003554665.1 Bacteroidales bacterium
AACATTTAAATAGGAGATCTTTCTATGGCTAGAATGACCCCTGAAATAAATGCAGGATCCATGGCGGATATTGCATTCCTCCTGCTGATCTTCTTCCTGGTGACAACCACAATGGATGTCGATACAGGGATCAACAGGATGTTGCCGCCCCCCATTGATCCAAATGCTCCCGAACCACCACCTGTCAGGGAACGTAACGTCTTCGTAGTGCTCGTTGACGCCCAGGACAGGCTGATGGTTGAAGGGGATCAAATGCATATTAATCAGTTAAGATCAGAAGCAAAAAACTTTTTGTTAAATCCGGAAGATGACCCCTCGATGCCGGCAAAGGAGGAAAAGGAGATTGAGCACATCGGAACCTTTGAAGTTTCAAGGGGCATCATATCGCTTCAGAACGACCGGGGTACTTCCTACGAAATGTATATTGCGGTGCAAAACGAGTTGGCTGCCGCTATTCGTGAGATCAGGGACGAGGTATCCAGAGAATACTTTGGCCGCGATTTTCACGATCTGACCGACGAAGAACTCGTTGATGCCGTCAGAACAGCGGTACCCATGGCAATTTCTGAAGCAGAACCAAAAGATGTAGGAGGATAATATGGCCAGATTCAGAAAAGAAGGTACCAAAGGTACACCCAAGATTAATACGGCGTCGTTGCCCGATATTATCTTCATGCTGCTCTTCTTCTTCATGGTAACAACTGTGATGAGGGAGACAACGCTCTACGTCAGAACCTCGATGCCATCTGCAACAGAAGTTCAGAACCTGGAGCGCAGATCGCTGGTGAGTTTTGTTTACATCGGCCCTCCCATTCAGCAGGAATTATTTGGAACAGAGCCCAGAATTCAGCTTTACGACTCTTTTGCAGGAGTTGAGGACATTGCGTCCTTCATTGAAGCTGAACGCCAGGCAACAGCTGAAGCTGAGAGGCCGCTGATGACAACTTCTCTCAGGGTAGACCATGAAACGAAGATGGGCATCGTAACGGATGTAAAACAGGAACTCAGGCTGGTAAATGCCCTCAGGGTGAACTACTCCACCTTGCGTGGAGAAGTGACGGGAATGTAATACAGATAATACATTGCTGTAACCAGCTTAAATCTCAAAAAAAACCACCGCAAGCGCGGTGGTTTTTTTTTAAGAGAAAGCCAGGCATCATCAATAAAAACTATACCTGTGTTCCACGATATATCTTCTGGGTGGCCCCTGAAGTGGCATCCGGTGGTCCACTTCACTGGATAATAACCGGCCTTCTTCATCATACTCCCGCGAAACCGTATTCAATAAGTTTCCTTTCAGGTCATATTCTTCCTGAAAAACAATATTCCCTTTATTGTTGTAACGCAAGTTCAGGGTGTTTTTCTTTTTCCGGTTCTCTTCCACCATCCTTACAGGCCGCCCTTGCTCATCGGGTTCAATCAGCACCCTTTCAATCAGCTCCTCTCCTTCATCATACACCTTTACAGCAATACGATGTCCATCATCATTGTACACATGGACCTTATGCCGGAAAACACCATCCGTATTGTTAAGGATTTCCTCTTCCAGTATTTTTCCTGCACTGTCATATGTATAACGAACTTCTTCAGCGGGCTCCGTCCCATCTTCTTCTGATGGGTCTTCATCATAAAGGGCCTTTCTCACAAGAAATCCGTTGCTGTACTCAAAAAGCTCCATTTGCTCAAGGTCACCATCTTCATCTTCAGATCTCTTCTGGAGCAACTGGCCTTCATCATCATACATATAAAAAATCGTGTCTTTCGATCCATCAGCATAATGCAGATACTCTTTTGAAAGCCGCTGTTGTTCGTCGGGTTCATAAGATTTTTCCTCCATAACCGAACCATCTCCCTCTTTGAGTAACTCCCGGATCAGAAATCCCTGGTTATCATATTCGTAAAGGGTTTCTTGTTCCAGCCTGCCATCAGAAGCATATTGCCGCTCCCGGGTAACTTTGCCCCATTCAGGGTGGTATTCGGTTTCAGAGACCAGCACTTCATTTGGTATCACTTCAGATCCAACACCCTCAGAACCTTCCGGGGGAAGTGGCTTTCGGACAATTTTCAGTGCTTTAATTTGTGTACTCATAAAAGATAAATTATTTGTCAACTACGCAATGATGTTCAGGGAAATTGCATCCCGGACAGCACAGGTTCAAACTATTCAAAACGGTTTATTCAATAATGGTCATTTCCTCCAGCAGATGCCCGGCACCAGCAAACCTGTCAATGATAAACAACATATAACGGGCATCCACATTGATGCACTTCTGAAGGTCATGTTCGAATAAAATATCTCCACTCATCCCTTCCCAGTTGGCATCAAACGCAACTCCGATCAGGTGGCCATCTGCATTGATCACCGGGCTTCCGGAGTTTCCTCCGGTGATATCATTATTGGTGATAAAGTTAACGACCATATCATCATGCGCATACGGGCCAAAGTCCTGGTTGTGATAAAGCTCTGTCAACTTTTCAGGAACGACAAATTCGTGATGGTCCGGATTTTTCTTTTCCATCACACCGCTAAGGGTGGTAAAATAGTCATAATAGACTGCATCGCGGGGTTCATAGCCATTGACGGTACCATAGGTAAAGCGCATGGTGCTGTTGGCATCCGGATAAAAGTTTTCCTCCGGTTTCATTTCCATTAAGCCCCTGAGGAAATACCTTTCGACACGGCGAAGCATGGCGTTGTACTCACCCCTGCCCGAATTGATCTCACTGTATTTGTCATAAACGGATCTTACTGCTTTGAATGCCGGATCGTTGGCCAGTTTCTCAGCTTCGGGATTAGCCAGAAAGGCCTGCAGGCGCTCTTCATTGGCAAATATGCTGGTTTCATAAACACTCTGGGCATAAGCCTCAAAATCATTTCCATAATCTGCAGCGATGTGGCCAAAGATATCCGGAAGATCCTCTTCAGGGATGTATTCCGGATAAACTTCAAACATTGCAGCCCACAATTCACGATCAACATCTTTGTTGTAATCTCGGTAAAGGGATTCGGTCAGCTCACTGAGCCTTTTAGCCTCATCGGCAATGTTTGCCGGATCTACCTCCCCTGCTCCCAACATGGTATTGAACCGGTTGAAGCGATTGGCGATCCGTATCACATCCGGCCCGCTGGGCATGGCTTCTGCAAACACATAGTTATGGGCGTTGAATCCTTCCAGACCCTCATAAACTTTCCTGAAATCATCGATCACATGCCCGTACTCCTCCTGCCGGTCAGCATCAGCTGCTACCCATGTTGCAAACTCTTCCTCCAGTTCGCGCTTAGAGTCGGCCACATTCAAGCGTTTAAGCGACTCACTCATCCCGATAAAGTTTTTCCAGTAATTCGAAATACCGGAGTGCTTGGAGGCATACTGTATCCGGATTTCGTCACAGGAGGCCATGGCCTCTTCAAGGATATCAAGTTTGCGACGACGAATATCAATTCGCACCGGGTATACATTTTCCAGGCGATAATCAATCCCGTAGGAGGTCAGGTATCGCTCGGTACTACCTGAATACCCAAGTACCATGGCAAAATCATTTTCCTGCACCCCACGGGTTGAAACCGGTAAGTGGTGGCGGGGCTGAAGCGGAATGTTCTCCTCAGCATATTCCGCCGGGCTGCCATCCGGAGCAGTATAAACCCGGAACAAGGCAAAATCTCCTGTGTGCCTTGGCCACTCCCAGTTATCTGTATCGCCACCGAAACCACCGATAGATTGTGGAGGAGCTCCAACCAGGCGTACATCATTAAAAGTTTCATAAGTAAACAGGAAAAAAGAATTGCCGGCAAACATCGAATTGACATTGGCAGTATAATGGGTTCCCGATGTAGCGGCATCGGTAAGTTCGCTGCTTTTTGCACGGATGGCCTGATTCCGTTCACTCTCAGACATTCCGGACTGCAGAACAGAATTAATCTCATCGGTTACATCTTCAACGTTTACCAGAAAACGTACAAACAAGCCTTCATTTGGCAGTTCCTCTTCTTTAGACATGGCCCAGAACCCATCCGTAAGCAGATCATTATCAACAGAGCTGTGCGATTGGATTCTTCCCCTTCCACAATGATGGTTGGTCAGAACCAGTCCCTGATCAGAAATAACCTCACCGGTACAAAAACCGCCAAAACTAACAATGGCATCCTTAATACTTGATTCAGTGAAACTAAAGATCTCTTCCGGCCTTAGGTTAAGCCCCATCCGACTCATTTCTTCATACAGCGCATCATCAATAAGAAAAGGGAGCCACATCCCCTCGTCTGCCTTAACGGATACCCTGGATAGTGCAGAAATAATGATTAATAAGCAAATTATCTTTTTCATTGCTAATTATTTTTCATTGAATAATACGTAAAACCGCACAGGTTAAATATAGGCGTCTCCCTTTTGCAGCTTGATGTCATTGACAAACTTCCGGATCTGCTGCTCCTGGGATTTTTTGCAGATCAAAAGGGCATTGTCAGCTTCCGAAATAATATAATCTTCAAGACCCTGTATGACAACCAGTTTTTCATCCGGCACGTTGATAATGCAGTCTCTGCAATCATACAACATGGAGTTTTTCCCAACAACGGCATTGTTGTGTTCATCTTTGGGTCTGGCATCAAACAAAGACCCCCAGGTCCCCAGATCGGACCATCCAAAGTCAGATACATAAACGTAAACGTTATCCGCTTTTTCCATAATGGCATAATCAATGGAAATACTTTTGCAGGCGGTGTAAGCTACATCCATATAGGACTGTTCCTCAGGGGTGTTGTATTTATCCCTGGCCTCCCGGAAAATATAACTGATCTCTGGCTGATATTGCTCAAAGGCATTGATAATGGTTTCGCAAGACCAGATAAAGATCCCGCTGTTCCATAGAAAATCACCGCTCTCCAGAAAAGAAAGCGCCATGGGCCTGTCGGGCTTTTCCGTAAAGGTCTTGACTTTTTTAAGCCTTCGGTCTTCTGGAAATTCAGAATCGTCATCGAACTGAATATACCCATAACCCGTATCGGGTCTGCTGGGAGTGATACCAAGGGTAAATAACCGGTTTCCTTTTGCGGCTGCTCCAAGGGCAGAACGAATAATATCCGTAAAGAGCTCTTCTTTCAGGATAATATGATCTGACGGAGCCACAACCACGGTGGCCTTTGGGTCCAGTTCGTAAATTTTGTAGGCTGCATAAGCGATACAGGGTGCGGTATTTTTCCGCGCTGGCTCACAGATCAACCGGTCATTCGATAGCCGGGGTATCTGCTCATGAACAAGCTCCCTGTATTTTTTATTGGTTACCACAAATATTCTTTCGGGTTCACACACATTCAGGAATCGGTCATAGGTTTGCTGCAACAGCGTCTTACCGGTTCCCAGAATATCAATAAACTGCTTTGGCCTTGATTCCCTGCTCATTGGCCAGAATCGCTCTCCAACCCCGCCTGCCATTATTACTACATAATTGCTTTGAGACATTTTCCAGTTATTTTTTTGATTTATTTTCCATATGATTTTTTACCGGTACAATTTTCACGACCATTACTGGTCGGTACGATTTACACGCGCCATTGGATGTATCAGATAAGACATATTGTTTTCCGGGCAAAAACAGCGAAAGCGCTTCCGTATTCTTTCACCCTTCCGGAACACCCTTCCACTGCGTAACCGGAAAAGGCTGTGGTCAGGAACCTCCTCAAGATAATGCCATTCATCCTGATCCGGATTTTTATCAAACAACCGCAAAGCCCTTGCAAGACCAACATCCGCTACCCCGGTTGCCTTAACCCGGTAGGAGTAGTGAATGAGCTGATCACGCAACACGGGGTGAAACATCCCTGCTTCGGCAAATTCCCTGATAAGGCGTCCGTAAACCCCCTTCCACTCCTTTCCATGTGGCAAAACCGACCGTCCGGATGACCTGTAAACGATCAGATGCGACAACTCATGAAGAAAAACCAGGAGAAACTCATACGTATTCAGGTTGGAATTTACTGATATTTGATGTAATCCGCCCCCCCTGGATGGACGAAAATCACCCAGTTTGCTCACGCGCTCCCTGCTTACCCGAAGCCGCACACAATATTTTCCCAGTAAAAAGGCAATTTGATTTACCGCTTCCAGGGGAAAAAACTTTGCAAGAATTTCTGTATCCGTTTTGCTCATGGGCATCATCACTGGGTAATAAAACGGATTCTTTATTGAGTGCCTGATAATTTTTTGCTTTTGAACCCCAAAAATAGTAAAATAAAAGGGCCGGCGGGGTACCCGGGTACTTTTTATCAGGACCGGAAGGTAAATAATCTGTAATTTAGCATAATCAACTCAAATCCATGCAGCTTTTCTATCACGTCGGGAGATACTTCTTGCTCACAGCCAATGTGTTGCAGCGGCCTGAGAAATTATCGATCTATCGCCGTCAGATTCTTGTCGAGATGGATCACCTTGGACTGAACAGCCTGGCCATTGTTGCCATCGTTTCAGTTTTTATGGGGGCGGTGGTTACCATCCAAACGGCCTTCAACACTGATCACCCCCTGCTGCCGGCTTATGCAATTGGTTTTGCTACCCGCCAGGCCATTATTCTTGAGTTCTCACCCACTGTCATCAGCCTGATACTTGCCGGCAAGGTCGGATCCCGCATTGCTTCGGAAATAGGCACAATGCGGGTGACGGAACAAATCGATGCACTCGAAGTCATGGGAGTAAATGCCGCAAGTTACCTGATTTTGCCAAAAATCATTGCCTGCCTTGTAATCAACCCCCTGTTGGTAGTGGTCAGTATGTTTCTCGGGATATACGGCGGATGGCTGGCCTCGGCCATAACCGATGTTGTACCGCTTAATAATTTTGTTTACGGTATAATTTTTGAATTTTCAGGATTTGATATCTTTTACGCCATCATAAAAACCCTTGTGTTTGCATTTATCATTGCCACTGTATCGGGTTATTATGGGTTTTACACCAAAGGAGGCGCATTGGAGGTCGGTCACTCCAGTACCAGGGCTGTGGTTTATAGCAGCATCAATATTATACTGTTCAATCTGATTCTGACCCAAATCCTTCTGGCATGATCAGAATAGCAAATATCAACAAAACATTTGGCGAAAGCCAGGTACTGAAAGATATTTCCCTGGGTTTTGAGCAGGGAAAGACCAACCTGATTATCGGTAAAAGCGGATCAGGGAAAACGGTATTGATGAAATGCCTGGTAGGATTGCTTGAAGCCGACAGCGGAAACATTTTTTACGACTCGCGTGATTTTCTTACAATGGACGCCAGGGCGCGGAAAGCCTTGCGGGAAGAAATGGGGATGCTGTTCCAGGGTGGCGCATTGTTTGACTCCATGAATGTAACCGACAATGTTGTTTTCCCCCTGAACATGTTTACCAAAAAAAGCAAAGGAGAAAAAATCAAAAGGGCCGATTTTTGTTTAGATCGTGTAAATTTGCACAACGTCGGGCATTTATACCCATCGGAGCTAAGCGGTGGAATGAAGAAAAGAGTAGCCATTGCCCGCGCCATTGCAATCGGACCGAAATACCTGTTCTGCGATGAGCCAAACTCAGGGTTGGATCCGCCCACGGCCATCCTGATCGACAAACTGATCAGTGAGATTACCAAAGAATTGAATATTACCACTGTGGTGAATACACATGACCTGAACAGTGTAATGGAAATTGGTGACAATGTCGCTTTTATTCATCAGGGCAAGCTTTGGTGGACAGGGGTCAATCGTGATATCCTGCACACCAACAACAAAGAACTCAACAGTTTTGTCTATGCCACGGAACTCATGCGGTGCCTCAGGCAATAATGAAAAACCAGTGAAATGATATTATTAATCAAACTGCTTAAAGAGAGTGCTTTGTTCGCCCTGGGGTCCATTGTCTCCAACAAGTTGCGTACGGTACTCACGCTGTTGGGCATCACCATCGGTATTTTTGCCATCATATCTGTTTTTTCTGTTGTTGATTCGCTGGAAAGACAGATCCGGTCAAGCATTGCGGCGCTGGGCGACAACGTAGTGTACATTCAGAAATGGCCCTGGAATTTTGACCCCAATTTTCAATGGTGGGATTACGCAGGCCGCCCTGTGCCGGAGATCAACGAACTGGAAGAGATCCAGCGCCGTGCAGCCACTGTTGAAGCGGCAGCTTTTCTGGCTTCCACCAGCAGAAGGGTTGAATACCTGAATGTTTCGGTAAATAATGTAAGCGTAATCGGCGTCACTCCCGATTATGATCAGGTGCGGAATTTTGACTTGCAGGAAGGAAGGTTTTTCACCCCGGCTGAAGGGATGGGTGGCAGAAATGTGGCAGTGATCGGAAGCGACCTGGCCGAGAATCTTTTCCCTGCCACGGATCCGGTCGGACGAACAATCAGGGTATTTGGACACAACACCGTGGTAGTAGGTGTGTTTGAAAGAGAAGGACTTGGAGGATTCGGCGACAGCCATGATGACGCCCTGGTCATCCCGGCCCAATACCTGGCCCAGTTCATCAACATTAACCAGGAGCGGTTCAACCCGTTCATAATGGCAAAAGCCCACCAGGGAATTACCAATGCCGAGCTTATTGATGATCTTACAGCAGTCATGCGATCGGTCAGAAGATTGCCACCGGGTGCTTCCGATACTTTTTCCCTGAATGAAGCCAGTCTTTTGTCGGAGGGTTTTGACGACCTCTTTGCCATCATTAAAATGGCGGGATGGATCATCGGTGGATTCTCCATTTTGGTGGGTGGATTTGGTATTGCAAATATCATGTTTGTATCTGTCCGGGAAAGAACAAGCATAATTGGCATTCAAAAAGCATTGGGGGCAAAAAATTATTTCATCCTCTGGCAGTTTTTATTTGAGGCAGTTTTGCTGAGCTTAATCGGAGGTACCGTAGGGATCATCCTTGTTTTTTCAGGCACAGCCATCATTACTTATATCTTTGACTTTGATTTTCTGCTCAGCTTTTCCAACATTTTGCTGGGCCTGAATGTTTCTGCTGTAATAGGACTGGTGTCCGGGTTTGTACCTGCATGGGGAGCCGCAAGGCTGGATCCTGTGGAGGCCATTCGCAGCACCGGATGATTGGTGTTCCGAAGCACCGGATGACTGACCATTTGCAGCAACGAATGATTTCCAGGGGAGCATAATTCGCCACAAATCACTTTTTGCTCATAAGCTTACAAGCAGACCTGCAAGGGTTTGAACATCGATCCGAAAAAAATCCATGACCCGGCAAGGGTTGAAACTTATAATAAACAAATCCCTGAAGGGAGAAAACACAAAACCATACATACAATGAATCACAAAAAAACACTGCTAATAATCCTTGATGGATGGGGAAAAGGAAATGAAGACAAGGCAGATCTCATTCACCATGCCAATGTGCCTTTTACACAGTCGTTGTATAAGTCGGTACCACACACATTGATCAAAACATCAGGAGAGGATGTGGGGCTGCCGGAAGGTCAAATGGGAAACTCGGAAGTGGGCCACCTGAATATGGGCGCAGGAAGGATTGTTTATCAGGATCTTGTCAAGATCAGCCAGGCAGTGAAAGACGGCTCATTCAAGGAGAATAAAGCACTCAGGGAGGCATTTGAATACGCCAAAAAAGAAGGCAGGAAAATTCATCTTTTCGGCCTGGTATCTGACGGTGGAGTCCATTCGTCCATGGATCACCTCTTCGGGCTATGCGATATGGCAAAAGCCATGAACTTTGACCGGCTTTTTGTCCATGCCTTTACCGATGGGCGCGACACTGATCCTTACAGCGGCAAAGGGTACATTAACGAACTGGAAGCAAAAATGCAGCAAGCCGAAGGAAAGATCGCCACTGTTTGCGGCAGGTATTATGCCATGGATCGTGACAAAAGATGGGAGCGCATCAAAAAAGCCTATGATATGCTGCTTGACGGGAAAGGGGAAAAATTCACCTCAGCGGAGGATGCCATTCAGTCATCCTACGACGAAAAAATTACCGACGAATTCATAGAGCCAAAAGTGATCACGGATAGCGATGGCAACCCCCTGGCAAAGGTAGAAGAAAATGATGTGGTGATCTGTTTCAATTTCAGAACCGACCGCTTGCGCGAAATCACCACCGTTCTCACCCAAAAAGACATGCCGGATCATGACATGAAAACACTACCGCTGCATTATGTGACGATGACAGAGTATGACAAATCATTTAAAAAGGTAAGGGTCGCTTTTGAAAAAGAGGATCTGAAAAATACTTTGGGGGAAATTCTTGCAAAAGCCGGAAAAACACAACTCCGTATTGCAGAAACAGAGAAGTACCCCCATGTAACTTTCTTTTTCAGTGGCGGGAGAGAAGATGCCTTTGAGGGTGAGGAAAGGGTTATGATACCCTCACCAAAAGTGGCAACATACGACCTTCAGCCCGCCATGAGTGCTCCGGAAGTAAAAGATGCCGTCATTAAGGAAGTTGAAACCGGAAAACACGACTTTATCTGCCTGA
The DNA here is from genome assembly GCA_003554665.1 of Bacteroidales bacterium. The sequence continues at coordinate 10,460 of PWGY01000011.1, forward strand.
ATTTTGCGAATCCTGATATGGTCGGACACACCGGCGTTGTTGAAGCCATAAAAGAAGCACTGGAAACTGTTGACAGCTGTTTGCAGGAGGTGGTGGAAGCCGGCTTAACCAGTAATTACAGCATGATCATTACCGCCGACCACGGCAATGCAGATTATGTTGCCAATGAAGATGGTTCACCAAACACCGCTCACACCACCAACCCGGTGCCATGCTGGCTGATTGATAATGACTATGGCAAAATAGAATCCGGACGTCTGGCTGACGTGGCACCCACTATTCTTCATATTATGGGGCTGGATATCCCGGAAGATATGGAAGGGACAATCCTGGTGAAATAAACCATTAGGCGGACCCCATGAGGCGGACCCCGTGGAATAAACCATTAGGCGCCCCCCGTGGAATTAGCCATTAGGCGCCCCCCCGTGGAATAAACCATTAGGCGGAATCACGGATTTTCAATGCCGCGGAAAATGTTTTGGTTTTGAATTCGCTGCTGTCCACTGATCGTAAACGTTCAATCAGCAGGCGCGCAGCTTCATAACCCATTTCATACCCTTTTTGCTCCACTGTGGTCAGTGTGGGAAAAACCATGGTTGCGATCGGGTCATCACCAAATCCTCCGACGGCAATGTCGTCCGGAATGCCAAAACCTTTTTCACGCAGCATTTGCATGGCTGCCACGGCTGTGAAATCGTTAACAGCAAACAGGCCGTCAGCAGTTTTTGCTGCATGCAGGATGTCCTCTTTGCGTGCAGCAACTCTATCCGGGGTATCGCAATGAATGACCAGATTCTCATCCACTGGAATTCCTGCATTCTCCAAAGCCTGACAATAACCGGCATACCTTTCTCTGCCCACGGTAAGATGCTGAGATGCATACAGATGGATTATTCTCCGGCATCCGCGACTGATCAGATGGTCCACCAGCATGAGGGCACCCTCGTAATCATCGGTAACCACCCTGTCAGTAGGGATATCCGAACAAACCCTGTCCAGGAAAACAATCGGAACCCCGTCATCAGCAACACGCAAGAAATGGTTGGTATCAAGGGTGCTTTTGCTGATTGAAACCAGCAAACCGTCCACCCGGTGGTCCATCAGGGCCTGCAGGTTAATCACCTCTCTCAGATAATCCTCATTAGACTGGCATATCATTACCCTGTAGCCGTTGCCATAGGCAAGGTCTTCAACTCCACTGATGATGGATGAGAAAAAGTGATGCACAATTTCAGGGATTATGACCCCAAGTGTGTTTGATTGCTGTTTCTTCAGGCCCAGAGCCAGTACGTTGGGCCGGTAATCCACCTGCTCAGCATATTCCTGTACACGTCGCCGTGTTTTCAGGCTGATATCAGGGTGGTTTTTCAGGGCACGTGAAACTGTGGACGCAGAAACATTCAAAGCCCTGGCTATATCAGAAATAGATACAGGTCCGGATTTCATATAAAAGATGCGTTTGAAACTGGGTGACGGCAGACTTTTTGACGCATTTGATCCAATATTATAACCGTCACGAATTATTCAGTGATTAAAAGTAATCAAAATACCCGCATCTTTTTCAATATCCTTTCTCTTTTGATCAAACCTATCTGTTTCTGGTTTGTTATATTTAAATATCGGTTAATCTATGGTAAAAAATTGTCCGGTAATGAGTCCTGTTTTTTCCGAAATCTTTATGCAAACGTTTCCGCAAACGTTTGCAGTTATGCATCCCGAAAAAACTGATACTCAGCGCAAAAAATTCAAAAAGTTCACAATTTTTCTTAACTTTGCCTTAACACATAATTGTATCAAGTCTAAATTTTAATACATGTGACATATGAGAAAACTATTCAGACAGATGTTGCCTTTGCTGATTGTCCTGGTAACAACTGCTTCAGCAATTGCACAGGAAGGAACAGTCACCGGGGTTATCTCCGACATTGAAACAGGGGAGACATTGCCCGGAGCAAACATTGTAATTGAGGGTACAACCACGGGTACAACAACCGACGCCGAAGGTTACTTCACATTGCCGGTTCCGGCCGGTGAAGTGACCCTGAAGGCAAGTTTTATCGGCTACGACCCGACGACCCAAACCATAACAGTTGGTGAGGGGGAAACAGTTACCCTGGACTTTGAACTCACTCCCGATGTTGAATTACTCGATGAGTTTGTGTTGATCGGTTATGGTATTCAGCGAAGAGAGGACGCCACGGGCTCCGTTTCGGTTGTCGGTGAGCGCGATTTCAACAGGGGAAATATTACCACACCCGGCGAGCTGCTTCGCGGCCGCATGCCTGGTGTCCGGATTACCTCCGTCGGCGGTGCACCGGGAAGTGGTGAAACAATCCGCATCAGGGGCGGCTCATCCCTTTCGGCAGACAATGACCCGCTGATTGTCATCGATGGAGTGCCCATTGAGAGTACAGGTGTTCCCGGTTTGCGGAACCCGCTTTCAACCATCAACCCCAACGACATTGAGTCTTTCACCGTACTGAAGGATGCTTCTGCAACCGCCATTTACGGTTCCAGGGCATCAAACGGAGTCATTCTCATTACCACCAAGCAAGGCGAAAGAGATGTGCCCATGCGCATTGATTACTCAGGCACCTATTCTTATTCATCAAACATTCGTACAGTTGATGTCCTTGGAACAGATCAGTACCGTGACCTCATTCATGAACGTTATGACGGCAGAGAGGGTGTGTTGAATATGCTTGGTGATGCCAGCACCAACTGGCAGGATCAGATTTTCCGTGATGCCCTGTCACATGACCATGTGATCAGTGCATCGGGAGCACAGTGGGACGTACCCTACCGTGTTTCCCTGGGATACAAATCAGAAGAAGGTGTGCTTCAAAGAGACCAGATGGACCGGGCCTCACTTTCCTTAAACCTCAACCCCACCCTGCTGGATGACCACCTTACAGTCAACATGAATCTCCGGGGGGTCAATATTGACAACCAATTTGCCAATGAAGGAGCCATCGGGGCTGCTGTAATGTTTGACCCCACCCAGCCGGTCATGGTCGAAGACGGTAAGTTTGGCGGTTATTTCACCTGGGAAGAAGACGGCGTCCCGAAGGATGTAGCCACTGACAACCCTGTTGCCCTGCTTGACCTGACTGACAACCAGTCAACAGTAAACAGGTTTATCGGTAATGCCCAGTTCGATTACCGGCTTCACTGGTTCCCGGACCTGCAAGCCAACCTGAACGTAGCTTACGACTACTCCAAGTCTGAAGGCACCAACTTCACACCGGATTACGCCGCCTGGGCATACGTATCAGGAGGTTCAGACGGGGTATATGAGCAAGAACGAAGAAATAACCTGCTCGACTTTTACCTGAACTACGAAACCGAACTCTTTTCAGAAAGCCGTATTGACGCTATGCTGGGTTATTCCTGGCAACATTTCTGGAACGCAGGAATGTCTTATGTGACCAATATTGAAGGAAATATGGCAGGCACTGATTTCAGGGTGTTTGAAGATGTTGAATACGAATCAGAGTATTACCTGATCTCTTTCTTCGGCCGAATGAACTATCACCTGATGGATCGTTATTCTTTCACCTTTACCCTGCGGAACGACCATACCTCACGCTTTTCACCGGATACCCGCTCAGGCCTTTTCCCGTCAGCCGCATTCGCATGGCGGATCGACCAGGAGGACTTCATGGATGCACTGCCTGCATTCAATGAGCTGAAACTCAGGCTTGGTTATGGTGTCACAGGGCAGCAAAACATCGGGGAGGGATACTACCCTTACCTGGCCAGATATACACGCAGCCGGGAGGGTGCCCGTTATCCGTTTGGCGTTGGAAACTTTCTGGACACCTGGAGGCCCGAAGGATATGACAGAGACATCAAATGGGAAGAAACCACCACATATAACGTTGGAGTTGATTACGGACTCTTTGAGGACAGGTATTACGGATCGCTTGACTTTTATTTCAGGGAAACCGAAGACCTGATCAACTTCATTCCGATCCCCGCGGGCACCAACCTTACCAATTATATTCTTACGAATATCGGGTCAATGGAGAATTACGGTGTGGAATTTAGTGTTTATACCCGTCCGATTGTCCGCAGCAACCTCAACTGGGAAGTCGGGTTCAATGCCACCTATAACCAAACAGAAATCACCAGGCTTACCGCAGTGGATGACCCGACCTATCAGGGTGTTCAGACTGGCGGAATTGAAGGTGGTGTAGGAAACAACATCCAGATTCACAGTGTTGGCCATACACCCAGTTCCTTCTTTGTACATCAGCAGGTTTATGACCCCGATGGCAACCCGATTGAAGGGCTTTATGTGGATCGTTCAGGCAGCGGCAGCATTACTTCATCCGACCTTTACCACCACAAGAGCCCCATGCCAACTTATTACCTTGGCATCAATTCAGATCTGAGCTGGCAAGACTGGAACTTTTCATTTGCAGGCCGGGCCCATTTCGGGAACTATGTTTACAATAACGTAAGCTCCATGAATGGGGAGTTAAGCAGATTGCACCGTCCGGAAGGCCCTTATCTGAGCAACATCACCGCCGATGCACTGGATGTGCGGTTTAACCAGGCACGCTATATGTCGGATTACTATGTACAGAACGGTTCATTTTTCAAAATGGATCACATTACCCTGGGGTATAGCTTCCATGACCTGGTGGGCACCGGAACAACCATGACCTTATCGGGCGTTTTGCAGAATGCCTTTATGATTACCAAATACGACGGACTGGATCCTGAGATCGACAATGGGATTGACAGCAATATTTATCCGCGTCCCAGGACTTTTGTGCTTAACCTCAACCTCCAGTTTTAAGAACCTTAAACCACTTAGATTATGAAACGCATTAAATATATAGCCATATTAACCACAGCGCTTCTGGTCACGCTCTCATCCTGTATGAGCGACCTGGACACTGTTCCTTTGGATGACACTGAGGTGACCGCTGCAGAAGTTTACGACGACCCGGAGAACTATAAAAGAGTACTTGCAAAACTATATGCAGGACTGGCAGTATCCGGACAGGAAGGCCCCGCAGGGATGGCAGACATCAGCGGTATTGATGAAGGATTTGGTCAGTACCTCCGGGGTTTATTTTATCATCAGATACTCTCTACAGACGAAATGGTGATCGGGTGGGATGACCAGACGATCAAGGATTTCGTTTACCAGAGCTGGGGTGCCAGTGATGTGTTTATTTCAGCCATGTATTACCGCATCTATTACCAGATCGCACTGGCCAACGAATACATCAGGGAAACAGCAGACAGCAGGCTGGACGAACGCGATGTGGACGATGCACTCCGCCAGGACATTCAGGAATATCGTGCCGAAGCGCGCTTTTTGCGGGCTTTCAGTTACTGGCATGCACTGGATATCTTTGGTAATGTGCCTTTTGTGACCCATGAGGATCCGATCGGTGCATTTCTGCCCCCGCAGGCCAGCCAGCAGGAGTTGTTTGAGTATATTGAGGAAGAACTTCTGGATATTGCTCCGACAATGGCTGACCCGCAAGCCAATGATTACGGTCGCGTTGACCAGGCCGCTGCATGGATGCTCCTTGCAAAACTTTACATGAATGCTGAAGTTTACACCGGTCAGCCCAGGTACAATGATGCCCTGACCTATATCAACCAGATCATCAACTCCGGTTATTCCCTGGAGCAGGAATACGAATGGCTGTTTATGGCAGACAACGAACAGGCGCAGAACGAGATCATTATGCGCGTACCTTACCACGGAATTGAAACCCAGACTTTCGGGGGTACCACATTTTTGATTAAAGCCGCCATCGGGGGAGACATGAGCACCTCAGCAATGGGTGTGGATGACGGCTGGGGCGGATTGCGCACCACACCACAGTTTGTGGACCTTTTTGATGAAAACGACCCCAGGGCCATGTTCTTCACCGAAGGGCAGACAAAGGAAATTACCAACTTGTCAGACTTCCAGAACGGATATGCCGTAGAGAAGTTCACCAACATGCGCAGGGACGGTACCCCGGGATCCAACCGGGAATTCCCCGATACTGATTTCCCGCTGTTCCGGCTTGCCGATGTGTACCTGATGTATGCAGAGGCCGTTCTCAGGGGTGGCGGCGGCGATGAATCCACTGCCCTTGAATATGTGAATGCCATCAGGGAAAGGGCCTGGGGCGACGACTCAGGCAATATCTCAGCCGATGAGTTAACCCTCGATTTTATCCTTGATGAAAGAGGCAGGGAGCTTTACTGGGAGGGGCACCGGCGCACAGACCTGATCCGGTTTGGACGCTTTGCCGGTGATGCTTATCTATGGTCGTGGAAAGGAGAATCGCGCGACGGTCTGCCCACCCAGGCCAGGTACAACCTGTTTCCGATTCCGGATGCAGATGTAACCGCCAACCCGAACCTGGTACAAAACCCGGGGTATTAAAAATCTTAAAAATATGAATATGATGAAAAGAACAGCCATATTACTTGTTTTTATTTTGGGAATCAGTTTTCTGCATTCCTGTGAAAAAGATGATGAAGGGCCGGTACTGAACATGGATGAAGCCACCAGCCCGGCATTCACTTATCCGGAAAGTGGAAACAGCTACGTCCTGACTGAAGAAGAAGAGGAAGAAGCTTTATTTACCTTCGATTGGTCAGGGGCCAGCTATCCACTGGATAACCTGCCAGATGTACGATATTTGCTGCAGGCAGACAAAACCGCCAACAACTGGGAGTATCCCGACTCAATCCGGGAAATCGCCGATACACGTGACACCTCCTATGAAATCGGCGTTTCCCAGATGAACCAACTGCTCACCAGAATGGGTGTGGAGCCGTTCGAAACCGGTGAAGTTTCCTTTCGCGTACGGGCTTTCCTGACAACAGCTTCAGAACAAACATGGCTTTATTCCACACCTGTTGATGTTGAAATAACCACTTATGAACAGATCACTGAGCCTGACACATTGTATGTACCTGGTTCCTACCAGGGGTGGGATCCGGACAACAGCAGTACAGTGCTTTACTCACCTGAGCGGGACGGCCTGTATGAAGGATACTTCTATTTTGAAGAGCCCGATACAGAGTTTAAGTTTACAAGCGACCTTGGATGGGATGAAGACTGGGGCGACGATGATGGAGACGGCACACTGGATCCTGGTGGCGAGAATATTGTGGTTGAGGAACCGGGTGTTTACAGGATTACTGTTGACATGAACGAGATGACCTATGAGGTTTACCGCACTGAATGGGCTGTTATTGGTGACGGCGTGGTGGACTGGGATACCGATGTACCCCTGGATCTCGACATTGACCACTTTGAGGAAACATGGAAAGTTCGTTACACCCTGACCCACGAACTCTCTGAAGGCGCCTTTAAGTTCCGTGCCAACGAGGCATGGGATCCTCCTGCCGGACTCAACATGGGTATTGATGAAGATGCCGAGGAAGAAGGCGTTCTGATGTATGGCGGGTTTGGCAACGACATCCCTGTGGACAGTGCAGGTGAATACACCATTGTATTTGACCTGAGCGGTCCGGTGTACCGTTATGAGTTGAAAAATAAGTAAGCCGTGGGCGAGAGTCCATTGCTGCCCGGCCTTACCGGGCCATAAAGAAAAAAGCAGCGGCCCGGCGGTCGCTGCTTTTTTCTTTATATTTTTGCAAAAGATTCATCAGATTCTTATCAATATGCCCGCCAAAAAGTCACCACACCCCATCTGGGGAACGATAAAATGCTATGGGATCATTACCATTGCGCTGTTTGCCAACGCCCTGGCCTGGACTGCCTTCCTGATCCCCTCAGAGATCGTGGGCGGTGGTATAACAGGATTATCCGCGCTGATCTATTATGCAACCGGCATTCCGGTAGCCATTACCCTCATTCTGATGAACATCGTCCTGCTGCTGTTCGGAGTTAAAAGTCTCGGCCTCGGGTTCGGCGTACGGACCATATACAGTGCTGTGGTTCTCGCCTTGTTTTTTGCCATTCTTCAGCCCCTGATTCCTGAGCCGATCGTTGACGATCGTTTTATGTCGGCCATTCTCGGCGGTATACTGGGAGGCGCATCCATCGGCCTTGTATTTACCCAGGGAGCCAGCACCGGCGGTACGGACATTGTCGCCATGATTATCAATAAATACAGGAACATCAGCCAGGGGCGGGTCATCCTCTACCTCGATCTGGTGATTATTTCCTCCTCATATTTTCTGTTCCAGTCGCTCGAGGTGATGGTTTACGGCTACGTTACAATGGCTGTGGCCTCCTACTCCATTGATATGCTCCTGATGGGCCACCGGCGCAGTGTGCAGTTATTCATTTTCTCGCCAAAATACGAATTGATCGCTGAGCACATTGCCAATGAAATTGGTCGGGGTGTTACACTGCTAAACGGGCAGGGATGGTACAGCAAGGAAGAAAGTGCAGTGCTGATGGTTGTGGTGCGCCGATATGAAACCAACAATGTATTCCGGACCATTAAAGAGATAGATCCAGAAGCTTTTATTTCCGTGGCCAATGTAATGGGAGTTTACGGACAGGGGTTTGACCCCATTAAATACTAATGCCCGATCACCTTATTTCTTCTGCATTTTTGTATCTTCGTATGTTGTCCTTAACCGATCCGGTTATTCTGCAATAGCCTGATCATCTCTGATCAGCATAACCGGGCAAAAAAATAAACTTATGAAGAAAGATTTGGGAAAGCTGCAACCCGGACGTGTGTGGGAACTGTTCGAAGAAATCTGCCAAATTCCACGCCCCTCAAAAAAAGAAGAACGCATTCTGTCATACCTGATCGAATTCGCCAAAAAGCATAGCCTCGAATACCAGCAGGATAAAGCCGGTAACCTGATCATTCGAAAACCAGCCCGGCCTGGTTTTGAAAACCGTCGTTCAGTGGTTCTGCAAAGCCATGTGGATATGGTTTGCGAAAAGAATGAAAATGTGCAGCATGATTTTGACAAGGACCCCATTCAGCCAGTAGTTGATAACGGGTGGGTAAAGGCCAGCGGAACCACCCTGGGTGCGGATGATGGCATTGGAATGGCTGCCCAACTGGCCATCCTGGAGTCAAACGACATCGAACACGGACCACTGGAGTGTTTGTTCACGGTAGATGAAGAAACCGGCCTGACCGGTGCTTTCAATCTTGAAAAAGGATTCATCAACAGCAAAACACTGCTTAATCTGGATTCTGAGGATGATGGTGAACTGTTTATCGGCTGTGCAGGCGGCCTGGAAACCCTGATTACATTCTCCTATGAAAAAGTCAACACGGAAGCAGATCACATCGCTTTCCAGGTTTCCGTAACCGGCCTCAAAGGAGGCCACTCAGGCGACGACATTCATAAAGGGCGGGGAAATGCCATAAAAATTCTGAACCGGCTATTGTGGAATGCGGAGAGAATGTATGAGATCCGCCTGGCAGAGCTTAAAGGGGGCAACCTGCACAATGCCATTGCCCGTGAAGCCTTTGCCACACTGACCGTTCCCAAACGCCACCAAAGCGGTCTGAAAGAACTCTTTGATTCGCTCGGAGATGAGATCAGGGCCGCTTATAAAACCAACGAAACAGGGTTGACCATTGATTTCCGCGAGGCTGTTATGCCCGAAGGATTGATCGATTATCCCACGCAAAGAAATCTGCTGAACTCACTTTACGGATGCCCCCACGGTGTAATGGCGATGTCTCCTGACATTCCTGACCTGGTTGAAACATCAACCAACCTTGCATCGGTCAGGATGACTCCACGGGAGATTATTATCGTAACCAGTCAGCGCAGCTCCCTGGAAACAGGCAAGCAAGACATTGCAGACATGGTGAGCAGTGTTTTTCAGCTGGCCGAAGCAAAGGTAAAACAAGGTGACGGGTACCCGGGATGGGAACCGGATATGGATTCAGAAATTCTGGATGTATCACGGAAGGCATACACAGATCTCTTTAATGAAGCGCCCAAAGTGCTGGCCATTCATGCCGGCCTTGAATGTGGTATCATTGGCGAAAAATACCCGGGGATGGATATGATCTCCTACGGCCCCACCATCAAAGGTGCTCACTCACCGGACGAAGCCATTGAAATCAAAACCGTAGAAAAATTCTGGGATCTTACGCTGGAAATACTCAAAAGAATACCTGAAGAAAAGTAGGGTTTACGAAGCAGACCAGCAAACGTCGTATTTGCCCCAATACAGAGGGTTGCATCTGCCTTTCAGGGATCAATCCGTTGCACAGGCTCACTGGGCTCTATGCGTCCACAGGACTGCATTTGTTCGCAGAACTCATCGTTCATAAGACTGCATCTGTTCGCGGCTGTATGCGTCCACAGAACTGCATCCGTTTCCGGCAACAAGTTTTTCGGGAAGTTACGCTGTACGATATGCTATCGTGGCATGAGCTGCATACCGATTATTGAAACCAGGTGATCCCTCACTTTCTGTTTTACCTCACCAAGCGGCACAGGCCGGCCGAGTTCTGCCTGCATTGAGGTGGCTTTCTTGTCGGTAAACCCACAGGGATTGATCAATTCAAAATAACTAAGATCAGTATTTACATTAAAGGCAAACCCGTGCATGGTCACCCAGCGGCTGCTGCGGATGCCCACGGCACAAATTTTTCTGGCTTTGCCAGGATGATCCGTATCGAGCCATACCCCTGAGGCACCCTTCATACGTTCCCCGGTGAGTCCGTATTCCGCGATGGTCTGGATAATGGCTTCCTCCAAATTGGCCACGTACTGATGGATATCAGGAGAAAAGTTGTCCAGATCCAGGATCGGATACCCCACTATCTGCCCCGGGCCATGGTAAGTAATGTCTCCTCCCCTGTTGATTTTATAATAGGTCGCCTCCTTCTGCTGAAGTTCAAGCATATTCACAAGCAAGTTGTTTTCAGACCCGTTTTTACCCAGGGTATACACGTGGGGATGTTCACAAAAAAGCAGGTAGTTATTGGTGGAGGTTGTATCTTCCGGGTGATTTCGATTATGCACTTTTTGTTCTACAATGCGATCAAAAAGCCTTTCCTGGTAATCCCAGGCCTTTTTATAATCAATCACATCAAGATCTTCAAAAAAGACAGTATTGTTTTTCGCAGCCATGTTTTTTTATTTGCAAAAATACGCATAAGTTTTAAACCCTTCTTCTGTTAAATATCTCCGGAGAGAGCATTCATAAAACCACTATCTTTATCATGTCCGGCCCAATCACAGTCTAAAATACTTACAGTTACATTTTTAGTGCAAACGTATGAATTTCGGAAAACAGGATATTGAAATCATGGCTCCGGCCGGCTCTTACGAATCATTGATGGCCGCCATTCAGGGTGGCGCTGATGCGGTTTACTTCGGAGTGGGGAAACTGAACATGCGCAGCCGCTCTTCACAGAATTTCGGACATGATGATTTGGTTAAGATCACAGAAATTTGCCGGGAGCACGGGGTTCATAGTTACCTGACCCTGAATACCATCATTTACGATGAGGAACTCGAAATGATGCAACAAGCCGTTGAAATGGCCAAAAAGGCAGGTATCACCGCCATTATTGCATCTGACCTGGCTGTAATTCGCCACGCACATTCACGGGGAGTACGGGTCCATATTTCAACACAATGCAATGTCACAAACCTTGAAGCGGTCCGCTTTTTTTCATCCTACGCCGACGTAATTGTACTGGCCCGGGAGCTGCGACTCGAGCAGGTCGAACATATTGCCAGGAAGATTCAAGAAGAAGACATCCGCGGTCCATCGGGAGAAAGGATCAAACTTGAGGTATTTGTGCATGGAGCGCTTTGCATGGCGGTAAGCGGAAAATGTTATTTAAGCCTGGACAACATGAATTATTCCGCAAACAGGGGAGCCTGCCTGCAGCTCTGCCGCAGGGCCTACACAGTAACAGATAAAGAGGAAGGTTACGAACTGGAAGTAGACCACCAATACATCATGTCACCCAAAGACCTTTGTACCATTGGGTTTGTGGACAAGATCATGCAGGCCGGTGTGCAGGTTTTCAAAATTGAGGGACGCGGACGCGGCCCCGACTATGTGAAGACAGTTACCAGCTGCTATAAAGAAGCCGTGGTAGCCGTTCAGCAAGGCACCTACAGTAAACAGAAAACAGATGACTGGACGAAGAGGCTACGTGGTGTTTTCAACCGTGGTTTCTGGGACGGTTATTACCTTGGCCGCACCATGGGCGAATGGTCGGAGCGGTATGGATCCCAATCAACCCGCCGCAAAAATTATATCGGGCGCATCACCAACTATTTTTCTAAACTTAAGGTAGCTGAGGTCACCATGGAAACCGGCAGTTTTTCTGCAGGAGACACCATCATGATTACCGGCCCGACCACTGGCGTTCTGGAAGTCGAACCAGGAGAGATCAGAGTAGAAAACAAAAATGTGAGTGCGGCACACAAGGGTCAGCAGTGTTCGGTAAAAGTACCTGAACTGGTACGACGGGGCGACAAGGTTTTTCGTATTGATGTGGTGGAAGAGTGGTTTTAGATGACTTGTCGTGGCTTCGCCACTCCAGTTAACGGGGGCTTCGCCCCCTTGGTTGTTGGTTTGTCGAGTGCTCCGCACTCTCCGGTTGTTGGTTTCGGCGCTTCGCGCCTGTTGGTTGCCGGTTCTCGTGGGCCCAAAGCCGGGGAAGCTGCCTTTGGCCTGGAAGGCAGGCCAGAAGGTTATTGGTTCTCACGGGCAACCACACAGGGAAGCTGCCAGTGGTCTGGGAAAAGGCCCAGGCGGTTGTTGGTTCTCACGGGCAACCACACAGGGGAGCTGCCTGTGGTCTGGTAAACGGGCCAGGCGGTTGTTGGTTGGAGGGGTGCGCCCAACGATCGCCTTAAGGGGTGCATGCGTCAAAGTCAAGGGCGGTTCACCAGGGAGGGGCTGCAGCAAAACAAAGGTGGGTTACAGAAGAGCAAGGAAGGGCTGCAGCAAGCAGGCCACCGGCCGAAAGTACTGCACCAGGCCCGATGCAATTATTCGGCTCCCAGTAAAAATAAGATTCGGCCGATAAGACGCCCGGGTGGCCGGATTGGCCTGCGCGGAAGTGACCCGCCCGTAGATTTTAGCCAGGGCAGCCCGGCAGCGAGCGGGGGGGTGCAGCCCAACAACCAACAACCTGGCAGCCTCATCCGATGATTATGGACTAGTCCCACTACCCATGGCCCATGAAAACCAACAACCAACAGGCGCGAAGCGCCGTTAACCGGAGGGGGCGATAGCCCCCGACCAACCGGAGTGGCGAAGCGCCGACTAACCGGAGTGGCGCCAGCCACGACCAACCAACAACCAACAGGCGCGAAGCGCCGACTAACCGGAGTGGCGAAGCCACGACCAACCGTGAGGGGCGCCAGCCCCGAACAAAAAAAGCCCCATCCTTTTATAAGAATGAGGCTTCTGTAAAATCCGGCGACGACATACTCTCCCGGGTGTTACCCCAGTACCATCTGCGCTGGCAGGCTTAACGACTCTGTTCGGAATGGGAAGAGGTGGACGCTGCCGCTATAGTCACCTAAAGA
>PWGY01000057.1 GCA_003554665.1 Bacteroidales bacterium
CACCCCGATCAGTGCTTTCAGGTAATCCACTGCCTGTTCGTAGGCATTTTCTGCCTGCAACACATTGGGCCGCAGGTTTTCTGTCTGCACCTCAGCCCGGATCAGATCATATTCAGCCACTGTACCCTGCTCATACATACGTTTGGTCCGATCCAGGTTCTCAGTGGCATTGCGCAGGCTTTTCCGCATCACATCCAGCGATTCCCGGGCCAGCAAAGCATCGAAAAAAGCAAGCTGCACATTGTATTCAAGTTCGATCCGGCTGGCCCGCAGTTGTTCTCCTGCCAGATCTTTGTCAGCCCGCGCGGCATCCAGCGAGCGGTTCAGGGCGGGATTATACAAAGGCATCTGGGCCGACAGCGTGGCCATAAAGCTATTGTCAGATCCCACTTCCAGGTATCCGTTGCCGCCAAAGGGGCTGTCATCGGGTAAAAAGATGATGGGCCTCATAATGTTACGGTTGTAACTCCCGGACACATTCAGGGAAGGCAGATAACTCCCCCTGATTTCCTGAATGCCGGCTTCCCTGCTTTCCACTTCCAGGCGGGCCACCCGAAGAGTGGGATTCTGATCCCTGGCAATATCAACTGCTGCATCCAGGTCAAGATAAAGCGTGTCGGAAGGGTTACCCTTCACAACGCCGGGGCCGGCCAGCAACAGCACCAACAATGCAGCTGTCCTTACAAATAATTGAAATCTGTTCATTTTAAACATGTTCTTCTGGGGTTCGGTTATAAAACAATGTCTCAATTTCCATTAATCCCTTCTCCGTGGCAAGCCCACGCAGGAATCCTGTCAGAATGTGATGAAAGAGATAAGCACGGGGATAACGATCAGGCGGGAAAGTTTCCGTATCAGACATCAAATCCACCTGGGCAAACAACATTTTTGCAGCAATATCCGGGTTAATGTCCGTCCGGAAATAGCCCTGTTCAATCCCGTCACGAACGAGCTGATGGACCAATGACTCCCGTTCTTTCATCAGCGGAGCCATTTTGTCATCCCAGACCAGGGGAAAACTTCGCTGCAATTCATTGATAAAGTTCGGATGAATGTCGTTGATCCGGATCACGGTATAGCGGAAATGCCTGAAAATTAAGTCAACAGGGTTCTTGGCTGCTGTTTCAATTTCCTTGTACTTCTCTGCATCCTTCCTGTACTGAAAAATAACAGCCTGACCAAGCAGGTCATCCTTGTTTTCCACGTAATCGTAAAGTGTCCTTTTTGAAATACCCAGGGACTCAGCCACGTCGTTCATGGTTACGGCCCGGATTCCGTTCTTTAAAAACATCCGGGAAGCACAGTCCAGTATTCTTTCTTTCATGAGTGATCAATTTATCAGTAATTAACCCCGGCCAAATGGTTCCTTTCCGGGTCTTTGTAGATGAAATCAATTGACATCCTCAGCAAATTATCCAACTCAACGCAAATTATCCAACTCAACGCCTGGTGGAAACAACCGGAACCACGATGATTACTCGCAACATCCTCATTGTAAACCCTTCGGGTTTTGCGGGTTTCCACAATCACGATCCAAGCACTATCAATTATTGTACCAATTGGTCTTTTCGCTGATTTATTTTTTGAACCCCCTTCAAAACAAAGAGGTTGACGAAGGTAATAAAACCCGGAAAACACCAATGGTTTTTCAGGATATTTTAACATTGTTTTATAAAGTTATCAGGACAACAGGAAGTGTCCATTTCCTGACACCCACTGTTCGCAGGCGAACACTCTCAGCCAAAACCCGCAAAACATGGACAGGTGAGATATTCATCCCACCTGGGAGCATAACTGCAAAGCCTTATACAGCGTAAAGAAGAATGAATGATTCGCCACGAAATACCATTGCAGTTAACTGTCACCAGCCTGCATATGATCCGGGTTGGAAATGGGGTATTACGGTGTGTACAAACCTTGACTGAAACGGCAAATCATCTGTTGAGGCCTGCTCTAACCCCCGTAATTGGTGATTTTCTCAGTCAGGATATAATCAAAATCAGGATATTCGTAAATGGACATACGTGGTTCAGTTTCACCAATGGAGTAGCCCCAAATGCTCTCATAGTCCTTTCTTTCCTCGCCCATTTCCTCAAGCTGATCCAGGTAAGCACCCACAGACTTGGATTCAATGATCACAAACTTGCCCAGTTTTTCAATCACAGGACTGTGACTGCGGTTGTGGTCGTGATCAAATTCCAGGATACGACGCCCATCACCGGTAACACCGATCACCCTGAAAGTCATAC
This sequence comes from Bacteroidales bacterium, assembly GCA_003554665.1. Next base: position 2,250 of record PWGY01000057.1, read on the forward strand.
TTTTTCCGACTCCCGGCAGGTTGAGCACATTCCGGTCGGTAGCCAAAAACGGGATGTTTGCCTCGCGACGTAGCTGCTCCACGTTTTGCACCATATTTTCTGCCTCTTCCGGAAAAGCCCGGATGCGCCTGCGATATTGCTGCGGAATTTCCCCAATGACTTTTTCTTCCATCTGCTCCTGTGACGCCCGTGCATTGGTGGCAAACTTGAACGCATTTTCCCTGTAACCCTTCACAGAAAAAGTGTAATAAGGAAGCACCCCCACATCATTGAGCACCTTACGCAGTTTGGCGGTATGCCCCCTGCGGCTGGCCGGTGCAGTAAATACCAGCTGATTGGTCACGGTCCATCCGGCGGATGTCAGCCGGTCCAATCCTTTTTGGGCTTCAGGGGTGATCTCCATGGCTGACTGATAGTGGGTCTGGATCACAAACTGTTTGATGCCGATTGCGGAAGCCTTTGCCTTGAACTCTCCCAGAATTCTTGCCAGATCATCCGTAATACGCTGCGGAAGGTATGCTGGTAAACGGGTACCAAGCCTGATCCGCAGGATTTCAGCATGTTTGTCACCATCCGCCCTGTTTTCATTTTTCTTTTTCTTCCTTGCGGCCATTTCATAAACGGCCGTCAGAATTTTTTCGATGGATTTATCAGCACTCATCAGCGCATCCCCGCCGGTAATCAGAATATCTCTCAGCATGGAGTCTTCTTCCCAGTATTTCATGATCATTGCCAGCTTGTCATCCCAGCTTTCTTTGGGCTTCAGCTGATCCAGATCAAAGTTCAGGTTGCCACGCTGAAAATCGTACATACGCTGACAGGAAGAGCATAAACCGGCACAGGCCCTGCCCATGGTATCCGGGATCATAATGGCCACTTCCGGGTAACGCCGGTGCACATTATGTTCCGTTGGCAATATCCAGCCGGCCGCATTGGGTTTTCCCGGCTCCACAACATCTTCTTTTTCCCAGCCGACAATATGCCCGAACTCATCCACCAGTTCTTTGGAGTACAATACATAATAGCGGATCGCAAGGTCTTTGCCATTGGCAAACTCAGGCGCATCAACATTCAGCAGGGAAAGATAATAAGGGTTCACAAAGAAAGGTATACCTTTATCCCTGGCCCTGTAAAGCAAGGACATCGTGTTTTCGTCCAGTGAGTCCCCCAACATCTCGTTGAGGGTATCGGGGTCACGTACTGCGAACTTCAGGTGAAAGCGGAAGTCACCCCACCATTGCCTCATGAGATCCATCTTTTCTGCCATGGAAGCTCCATTGGGGAACACATAACGGTTGCTTATCATCTGCTTGTTATCGATCTTTTCAATCAGGACCCGCATGATCCGTTCTTTGTTTTGTTCACGGATTTCAACAATTTCAGGATCGAGCCCCGAGGGGTGTTGCTCCATCCATTGAAGCACCTGCTCACCTGGTGGATTTTGATGATCGCTTTTCCCATTGTATTGGCGGAAGAGCTGGATCAGGTCTTCAAGAAAGTGGGGATGCAAAATAGCGGCATCCTCTTTGACTCCTTGCCACAGCATACCGAAAACATCATTGGTCACCTTTTCTCCCCTGAGGTTCAGATCTTCATATTCTTCGCCCTGCCTGTCAAGGTAATCCAGCAGCCTGATGGCGGCATAATCCTGCCAGCTAAGTTTTCTCATGGCTTCCCACCCCTTCGACTCAAAGCGGTAATAACTATAAACCAAGGGGTTGTCCCGCATATATTTCATAACCTGATCACGCAATCCGGAAGCAAACTCTTCTATGTTTGCTGCGCTTTGAAATAACTTTTGCAAGTCGGGGTTTTCTTCCAGCAAACGCTGCAGCAGGACACTTGTTTCTTTTCCGCTTATTGGATTGTTGACTGTTGGGTTAACCACATTGCTCATATAATCGGTCTCTTTTTTGGGGTTACAGGCTTACTTGCAATCTTATTTACAATACCTGATATCTTTTTTCATTTATGCATAATATCCAAAATACAGTTATCATATAATCCGGGTGTGGCGGTTTCGTTTTTCCCGTTATGTCATTGAATAACCCGGGCATATTCAAACCCGTTTCAAAAACTAAAACTGCCCATTTTCCCATATTACAAAGGTAATCATTTTAGGCCCAAAACAAAACGGTATAGCAGCGGGCAGCATGGTTCCCGGGCAACATCCCCATCAAAGGCATTTTAAAAAGCTTACAGGGGCCCTGCAGCAATCTGAAGGCTGAGGGCAATACGAAGCGGCATATAAACCCGAAAAGAACCCGGATGAAGCTCTCTTACTGTCTGCTTTGGCGTAAAACCGAATGCAATGAGGGCTCGGTAAACAGCAGGATGATGGCAAATACACCCAAAAGGCCAAGGTGCACCAGATACATCCAGAACCCGGGAATAGCCGCGGTAAATGTGCTCAGGAAATACACACCCAGGGCTGCAACAATCATCACCCCGATCCGCCGCAACTCATAAGGGATCTTATAATAGCGCTGCCCGAAAAGGTAAGAAAGCAGCGCCAGGGTAAAATAGCATACCAATGTGGCCCAGGCTGACCCATGGTAACCATACTGGGGAATCCACCAACTGTTCAGCAAAATGGTTATCAATGCACCAATCACGGAAAACCAGGCCCCGAAAATTGTCCGGGCCGTCAGTTTGTACCAGATCGACAGGTTAAAGTAAATCCCCAGAAACATATTGGCGATCAGGAGAACCGGCACCACCGGAAGCCCCTCATGATAGGCCGGACCAATAAAATGTTTTACCACATCCATAAACAGCATGATCCCAAGAAAGATGAACAGGCAGGCCATTACAAAATAATTCATCACTTTGTCATAAAGCTCGCGTGAATCTTCGCGGGCCGCCTGGGAGAAAAAGAAAGGTTCAGCGGCAAAGCGAAAAGCCTGGATAAAAATGGTCATCATTATGGAGAGTTTATACACGGCTCCGTAAATACCCACCTGGGCCATGGCAACATCCTCAGGAAGGATATATTTCAAGAGAAGCTTATCCAGGGCTTCATTGACCCAACCGGCCAACCCTGCCACAAGCAGCGGCAGGGCATACAGCAGCATTCTACGCCAAAGCAGGGTATCAAAGACAGGCCGCACCGATCGCATCACGGGCATCAACAAAAGCAGTGTGGTAACCGTTGCCACCAGGTTGGCAATAAATACATAACCCACCCCGATGCCAGGATGGTAAATCAGATCAACCAAAGGGTACATAAACTCGGGGCCATGCACCAACAACCAGGGGCATAATAACAGAAAAACCAGAACCAGCCCGATGTTGATGGCAATCCCTGTGAGCTTCACAAGGGCAAACTTCCAGGGTCTGTTTGCGGCACGAAGCCTGGCAAACGGAATGGCTGCCAGTGCATCCAACCCGACTATCATACCAAGCAGTACAATGTATTCCACATTGTCAGGATATCGCATCAATACTGCCAGCGGATCGCGAAAAAGGACTACCAGCAGGATAAAAACCGCGGAGGTGGTAAGTACGGAAAGCAGGGAAGTGCTGAATATGGCATTTCTTCTGTCAGGGCTGGCCTCTGAAAACCGGAAAAAGGCCGTTTCCATTCCATAAGTCAGCACGATCAGCAAAAACGCCACATAAGTGTACATTTCTGTCACCACCCCGTATTCGCCGGGAACAAATACCCGGGTATACAGGGGCACCAAAAGAAAGTTGATTACCCTGCCTACGATGCTGCTGATTCCGTAAATGGCCGTTTGCCCGGCAAGTCGCTTAAGAGGATTCACGCTTCATCGGTTTATGCCGTACAAATTTGCGAAGAAAAAACGACATGTGCCGCTGAAGAGAACATGGTGAAGATAAACAGGAGGTGTGATGAAAGAGATGGGTTTACTCACCGGACTCCTGGACGCGGACCTTTGCTTTCCACTCCTGGTAGGTTTTTTCAAAAAAATCCGGATCATTCACCCGAAGCCAGGTTCCGTATTTCACATAATCAGGAATTCGGCCTCCATTAGATTTTTTCTGATCTTCCGGAATGCCAAGCTGATTCAGATGACGCTCA
>PWGY01000007.1 GCA_003554665.1 Bacteroidales bacterium
ATCCTGGAAAAAGAAGGGATCTCAGCATACATCAACAATGAAGCCACCGGAAATATGTTCCCGTTTCTGACCACCCCGGGCATGGGAGCCGTGAAACTGATCGTGGCCAAAGAAAATTATGACCGGGCCAAAGAGGTGGTTAAGGAGTTTGAAAAAGACCGGTTTGAATAACATCCTTTACATTAAAACTTGTGTTATGACAAATTATTTACTGTTGTGTCTGGCCGTCATGATGATGGCCGGATGCGGATCCGGTTCACAGACCAGTGAACAGGCCGGGGAAGAAATCAGCACAGGCGATATTTCGGCAGTTGCAGAACGCTATCGGGAAGACCTGGCCAGAATCGTGTCTTATCGCGGGCAACTAAAAGAGATCCATCCTGTTTTGGGGGAATTGTACCCGGTAACCATTGTGGTCGATGACCATTTCTATGTTTTTGACCTGGATGACGGGGGGCATTATGTCCCTGTGGCTGATTGTCCGGCACCCATGCCTGTTCCGGAGGGTGTCAGAGCGGCTTTTCAAATCGCCTGCTACGATAACAATACTGCTTGCGTGGTAACCCCGGACGTGTTTGATGAGTCTTTCGGGTATGCGACCATTTTTCACGAGTTTATTCATTGCCACCAGGCTGCCACCGTGGAGCCCGCTTTGCGTCAGAACCTGCCTCTGGCACAAAAGGCACTGGAAGAGGAGGATTATATGTGGGAGATAAACCACCCATTTCCATATGAAGGGGATTTTGAAAGCCTCTATGCCCGGTTTATGCAAGCTGCAGCAGAAGGCGATATGGAAGCAGTGAAAGCCTGTCGTAGCGAACTCGCCGGGATGCTGAACGACCATGATTATCAATATATGGTTTGGCAGGAATGGAAAGAAGGCTTTGCGCTTTTCCTTGAACAAAAGATCCGCGAGGAAATGGGGCTGGGCCTTAACAAAGTTGGCCGGCGACCGCCGTTTGACCGTACCGCATTTTATGCCGGGGGTGCAGCCTGGATTGACCTGTTGGGGGAGAATGACCCCGCGCTTCTCACTGACCTGGAAGCTTTGTTTAAAAGGATGATGTATGGATCATGAGCCCGGTATGTGAGACACAGGATGGATGCCAGCCAGTATGCCTCACTATCATAAACTCCTGGGATGCGTTTCTGATAAAATTCTAAGGGATCTAACGATGGTCAGGGAGTTTGAAAAGGACCGGTTTGAATGAAGTGAAGCAGCAGTCCCAGCAGGCCGCCCCCCAGGATGATCCAGACGGCTCCTGGTTTACGCGGGCTGAAGGCTGCAAGGAGGCCCAGGCCAAGTATGAGAACGCTGCCCCAGTCTGTGGCTACCTCAATGCCCATTTGGATGCTGACGGCGAGCATGACTGCCACGGCCCCCATATTCACCGAGTCCAGGAAGGCCGAAGTGTAAGGGCTTTTTCTCAAACGGGGAATCAGTGGGTAAAGCAGCAGGATGAATGCAAAGCTTGGCAGGAAGATTCCCATGGTGGCAACAAAGGCTCCTTTCCAGCCTTCCAGCAGGTAACCGGTAAAAGTGGCGGCGGAAAGAATCGGACCCGGGGTAAACTGTCCGATGGCGATGGCATCCAGCAACTGATCCCGTGTGAGCCATCCGGCCTTTTCCACCAGTTCTCCGTCCATATAGGAAACCAGCACATATCCGGTGCCGAAAAGCAGGGCACCGATTTTGAAAAAGATCCAGAACAGTTTAAGGGTTGAGTATTGCGCCCCTGCGGCGACAGTGGCCTGGAGCAGCACGAAAGGGGCCAGGGAGGAAAGGTGTTTTCCGGAGCCTCCACCTAATCCCCGGCGGATGGTGTAGGCAGCCATTCCGGCGGCACCGGCACCGAGTATGGCTGTGATTTCATTGAGCCCGGCAAGGTTGGCTGCCAGCACAACAACCCCCAGTAAGCCGAGCCAGGTATTCTTCAGTGCTTTTTTACCCAGTTTGTAAATGGCTCCGGCGATCACAGCAATCACAGCGGGTTTGATGCCGTAAAACAGGCTTTCAATGGCCGGTACTTCTCCAAGGCGAACATATACCACGGCAAGCAGGGCGGTGATCAAGGCGGCAGGAATGATGAACCCAAAGCCTCCGGCCACCATTCCCATCCAGCCTCTGAGTTTGTACCCCACCAGCATGGTGAGTTGTGTGGAGTTTGGCCCGGGGATCAGGTTCACGGCCCCGATATAGTCAAGGAATGATTGGGCGGTCAGCCATTTTTTCCGGCCAACCAGCTCATGCTCCATCAGCCCCGCGTGGGCAGCCGGCCCGCCAAAAGCGATGGATCCGATTTTGAGGAACTGCAGGAATATGCTCCGGATGCGGGTTTTTTCGGCCGGTTTTTGTTCAGATATGGATTCCGGTTCTTTCATTCATGAATGGGTTTTCCAGTGCTCCGCCTACCGGGCTGTATCCTTTACCCGGTGCGTTACCAGCCTGGCTGTACGGTTTACTTCATGCTTCACCAACCGGTCAGTCCCGGCAGAACCGATCAACCATGGCAAAATCCGTCAGCCATGCAATACCGGTCAGTACCGGTTATACCTGTATAGCTTCTCCGTGGTTTTCCGGATCTTTTTCCGCGGGGTTTCTTTGGCCGGATAACCCAGTGTGATCAGCAGTGGAATGCGTCGTTTCTTTGGTATGTCCAGCAATTCACGGACTTTCTTTTCATCAAACCAGCCGATCATGCAGCTTCCCAAACCCAGATCGGCTGCCTGCAGGCAAAAATGGTCGGCCACAATGCCGATGTCCATCAGGTAGTAATCCTTGTCTTTGATGCTGCTTCCGATCTTCGACAGCCAGTTGGGCGGTTCGGCCACCAGGGCCACAATTACCGGCGCCTGGGGTGCAAAGCGGTTGATGGGTGTGGCCGGGCCGGTGGTGGCACGGGCCACCTGGTTCTTCAACTCCGGGTCGGTGACCACCACAAACCTCCAGGGTTGTGAGTTGCAGGCCGAAGGCGCCATCCGGCAGGACTCCATAATTTGTTCAATCTTTTCCTCCTCTACCGGGTGATCCGTGTACTTGCGCACACTTTCACGCTCCATGATCAATCGGGAAAAATCCATAGTTATCCGGTTTATACAAGCATACAGCGCTTGCAGGCAAATTTATTGACGGTCATTATTGGTTTGCAGGCATAAAGGTACAAAACACCGTTTACTTCTTTGAAACACCGTTTACTTCTTTGAGGTTGCAGAAACCTTTGTAAGGGAGCACGAACCGGAATTGCCCGCCAATTTGTGGTGCAGGGCTTTGCCTGTTACCGCAAATCTGCTTATATTTATCTGTTTTTCATCGCATGCAACGGAATACTTAAAAAGCAAGCAGAAAATGTTTCAACGAGGTGATGTTCCCACACCAAAGCCCTGGTTGGCTTCAATTCCCATTCTGGTTACCATTGTTTTATTGGTTCTGTCGGTCTTTGTGGTTGACACCCAGCCACATTTCGCCCTCTTTATCGGTGCGGCTTTTGCCGGCCTTTGCGCCTGGTGGCATGGGTTTTCATGGAAGACCATCAAGGAAGGTTTTCAGCATTCCATTGCACGAACCATTCCGTCCATTGTAATTTTGCTGATCATCGGTATGCTGATTGCTGTCTGGATTGCAAGTGGCATTGTGCCGGCCCTGATGTATTTTGGGCTGGAGTTTTTTGTGGCAAGGTGGTTTTTGCCCCTGATCCTGCTGTTCTCGGCCTTTATGGCCCTGATTACAGGAAGTTCATGGTCTACCATCGGTACCATCGGGGTGGCTGCCATCGGGGTAAGCGAAGGGCTTGGGGTTCCCCTGCCGATGACAGCGGGCGCCATAGTGTCGGGCTCCTTTTTCGGAGACAAGCTTTCTCCCATGTCTGATTCAACCAACCTTACCCCTTCAGTATTGGGGGTGAACCTTTACGACCACATTCGCCATATGTTATATACAACCCTGCCTGCCCTGGGGATTTCCGTGGTGGTATTTACCATTATGGGTTTCATGGCAATCCGTGGCAGTGACGGGGGCGGCGATATTGCTGCTTATACCGGTTATATCCGGGATCATTTTAACCTGAGCTTTTGGCTGTTCATACCGCCGCTAATCGTGATTTTCCTGATTGTGCGGAAAGTGCCTGCCATTCCGAGTCTGCTTGCCGGGCTTGTACTGGGTGCACTTGCCTATTTGTTGGTACAGGGTGGAAACATTTACACCTTGTTGGAAAGTGTTCATACAGGCTTTGTGATGGAAACCGGGCAGGAAAGCAAGGATGCCTTGTTTACCCGCGGCGGCATGGAAAGCATGTATGAAGTGGTGGCGCTGGCCCTTGTCTCACTGGCTCTGGGGGGCATCATGGATTACACCGGGATGCTGCACAGCCTGGTTCTGGCGCTTTCCGGGCTACTGAAAACCGTCGGAAACCTTACTGCCACCGTGCTGGGTACCTCTGTTTTTGTTAATATTTTCGGAGCCAACCAGTACCTGGCCGTTATTTTGCCGGGGCAGATGTTTGAGGAATGTTATCGTGACAAAGAACTTAAGCTCAAAAACCTTACCCGGACCCTGGAGGCGGGCGGCACACTCACCGCCCCGCTCATCCCCTGGAACAGCAGCGGGGTATTTGTGTATTCGGCACTCGGGGTATCGGTAACCGCGTATGCGCCTTATGCCGTTCTGTGCTGGATTACTGCCCTGGTTGCCTTGGCGTTCGGCTATATGAATGTTACCATGCACCGTCTGGAGCCATCAGAAGATGAGGAGGCGGAAGATCAACAATAATTTATGAGACGTGAAAAGCCACCGTTATGTAGTTGTGCCAGTCATGCTGGTTTTGCTGACACTGGCGGTTTCCTGCAGTGGTAAACTCAGGAGCGCAATGGTTGCAGGCAGACCTGGCCTGGAGGACCATGAAAAATTTCCGGTCAGGTTGCTGGAATCCGATCCCGCCAGGGTATTTAATTTTTATGAATCGCCCCGTACTTTAACGGCCGTTGATCTTGAGGAAGTGCTCCGGGCCTATAACAGCCACCCTGATGTTCGCCGCACCCTGTCTGCCGGCGGGGAATCTTTTGATTCTTTTGTTGAAGAAAGGAACACCATTGCGTTTATCATTATCCAAAATGATTCGATAATTTATGAACGCTATTTTGGTGGCTATTCGCGAAACTCGGAAGTTTCCTCATTTTCCCTGACCAAATCGGTGCTGTCGATGCTGGTCGGGTGTGCCTTAGCAGACGGGTATATCGGTTCGGTTCATGATACTGTTTGTCAATATGTGCCGGAGCTCAAGCCCAATGGGTTTGACCGGGTAACCATCAGGCATCTGTTGCAGATGACCTCCGGGATCAATATCAATGAGGTGTTCCACAATCCTTTCCGGGGTCCGCTGGATCTTTATTACGGCGATGACCTGTATGCCTCTCTGCTTAGGGCGGAAGTGGTTGATGAGCCCGGGACCAGCCATGATTACCGCAGTGGCGACAGCCAGCTGCTTGGACTGGTACTTGACCGCGCCCTGGGTGAGCAGACCATTACCGGGTATATGCAGGAAAAGCTTTGGGGGCCGCTGGGCATGGAGCATGGCGGAAGCTGGATGGTTGATAATGAGGAGAACGGGCTGGAGCGGACTTTCTGCTGCCTGAGTGCCACCCCCCTTGATTTTGCCAGGCTTGGCCGGCTGTATCTGCATGGCGGAAACTGGAACGGACAACAGCTTGTGCCTGAGTGGTGGGTTGAAGAATCACTGAAAACCGATACCCTGGAGGGAAGTGACCCCCATTTTCAATACCACTGGCGCGTGTACGACAACTATTTTTTCGCTTATGGCTATGGCGGTCAGATGCTCTATGTGGAACCCGAGCAGAACCTGATCATGGTGAGAATGGGTACCCCAAGGCGACGGCTGAACTGGAAAGCCTTTATGCCTTCGGTAGCCGGGCTTTTTTCAGGGCCAGCAATAGCAGAGTCAGGCTCAGGACTTTGAACATGACAATCACCAGGGAGGTGCTGGTCAGTCCCATTACCGGCAGCAATACCACCCCACCGATGATGCCTCCGAGCCATCCCCCCATCAGGTCAGAACTGTAAAGGAAACCGGCTGTGCCGCTAAGGCTTCGGGAAGTCTTCAGGTATTCCCGGTTGGCCAGGGGGAAGGCCGATCCCACGAGAATTCCCGAAATAAACGAAAGCAGCAGAAAGATGGCTTTCAGCAATGGGTCAAACCAGGTGTGGGCAAGCAGGTCGCCCGCACCGGTAAAAACAAATGGCAGCAGCAGGGCAAAAACGATGATCAGCA
>PWGY01000205.1 GCA_003554665.1 Bacteroidales bacterium
ATATGGTGCTTGTTTTTGGCTACATCGCCGGTTATACGGTGATCGCCAAAGTGCTGCTCCCGATGTACTACAGGATGAACCTCACATCCATCTACACCTATCTGGAAAAACGTTTCGGGTTCGCATCGTATAAAACAGGATCATTTTATTTCATCATTTCCCGGCTGATCGGTACGTCGTTTCGTATGTTTCTTGTGGTAATCGTACTGCAGCGTTTCGTTTTTGATGCATGGGGTATACCACTCGGGGTTACTGTAACCCTGTTTATGGTGCTCATTTTTCTCTACACCTTCAGGGGAGGGATCAAAACAATTGTCTGGACAGATACACTTCAGACCACTTTTATGATTACTGCGGTTGTTCTGAGTGTTGTGCTTATATCAAGGCAACTTGGGATGGGTATGGGTGAACTTGTTTCGGAGGCAGGTGACAGGGGCTTTACCGATATGTTTGTGCTTGATTATACTGATCCGAGATTCTTCCTTAAACAGTTTTTTTCCGGTATGTTCATTACCATTGTGATGACAGGTCTTGATCAGGATATGATGCAGAAAAACCTGAGCTGCAGGAACCTTGGAGATGCACAAAAAAATGTGCTGACATTCGGTTTTGTCCTGATTCCGATTAATCTGTTGTTTTTGTTTTTGGGATCAGTACTGTGGATCTATGCCGGAGATATCGGGCTAACCCTTGGTCCTGATCAGACGTCGGACGAACTTTTCCCGACCATTGCCCTGAATTACCTGGGTGTGATTGCCGGGCTTGCGTTTTTTTTCGGGCTGATCTCTGCAGCCTACTCCAGTGCAGACGGCACCCTTACTGCCCTTACCACAGTTTTTTGTATAGATTTTCTCGGGCTCAGACGCAAACCCGGTATGACTGAAGAGAAGATTCAAAAAGTACGCTACAGGGTACATGTTGTATTTGCCCTGTTGGTTATGCTGATCATTATGGCATACGGGGCAATCAACAACGAGGCCCTGATCAGTAAATTATTTACCATTGCGGGTTATACGTACGGACCTCTGCTGGGGTTGTACTTTGTGGGGTTGTATACGAAGTGGGAACTAAAGGACAGGTATGTGCCGGTTGTGGCTTTGCTGTCGCCGCTGCTCAGCTACCTTTTAAGTGCATATTCTGATCAGTTGCTGGGAGGGTACCAGTTTGGTTTTGAAATACTGCTGGCCAATGGTATGTTTACAATCATCGGGTTGATGATTATTCGAAAATAAAGATTATTTGCCGGTTCCTGACAGTTTGCCGGCAAATTCCCCGTCGCCTTACAGCAGATTGACGAAACCCCTGATAATTATCCCACCCACCGTCCCTCAGTCTTACACACAACTAAAAAATAACTGCTGAATCAATCAGCAGCTATTCAACAATGCTGACCCAGCCGTGCGGATCAGGTTCATCTCCGTATTGTATGCCCTGAAGTTTTTCAAATAGTTTTGTGGATACAGGACCCGCTTTTCCGTCCTCACTGAGAATGTATTCATGGCCGGTCTCCCGGTCAACGATTTTTCCGATCGGGGAAATGATGGCCGCAGTTCCGCAGGCACCTGCTTCCTCGAAGGTTTCAAGTTCTTCCACCGGCACTTCTCTTCTTTCCACCTTCATCCCCATGTCTTCTGCAATTTGCATCAGGCTCATGTTGGTAATCGAAGGCAGGATAGAGTCCGATTTGGGTGTGATGTATGTATTGTTTCTGATCCCAAAGAAGTTGGCCGGGCCGGCTTCATCGATATACTTCTTCTCTTTGGCCTCCAGGAATAATACAGCGGCAAAACCTTCTTTCTGAGCCCTTGTGGAAGCACGAAGGCTTCCGGCATAATTGCCCCCAACCTTGATGTGTCCGGTTCCCTGTGGAGCTGCACGGTCCATATCCCTTACAATCTGCATGCTGACAGGGTTAAACCCTTCCTTGAAATATGGGCCCACCGGTCCGACGAAAACCATAAACAGGTATTCATCGGCTGGCTTTACGCCCACCTGCACTCCTGTTCCGATCAGCAGCGGACGGATGTAAAGTGCTGCACCAGTTCCGTGGGGTGGCACATAGGATTCATTGAGTTTAACTGCCCGGGTTACCATTTTGTGAAACAGTTCTTCAGGCACCCTGGACATGAGAATGCCATCGGCCGATCGCTGCATTCGCTTTGCATTTTCTTCCCAGCGGAATAACCGGATCTTTCCATCCTTCCCACGATAAGCTTTCATGCCTTCGAAGGCTTCCTGCCCGTAATGGAGGCAGGTCGCCGCCATATGAATATTGATTTGCGGAGAAGAGGAGACTTCTATTTCTCCCCACTGTCCGTTGCGATAATAACACCTTACGTTGTAGTCAGTCTGAAAGTATCCGAAAGGAAGCTTTCCCCAGTTTATTTGTTGCATGATAAATGATTTTATGATTATAAAATATACCTTGTTTGCCTGCTAAATTATAATAATATTTGGAAATCGGGCATGTGTAAAGAAATCATAAGGTACTTCCGTCGTGGAGGGTAATGGCGTGCATCAGGTTTAACATGCTGATTCTCATTGGAGCCGGTCGGCCCTGATAATCATTCACCACAATTACAAATGCAGCCATATTGCCGTTTTGCATGGTGGTGTAGCCGGCATAGCTTCTGGCGCCCCGGAGGTAACCACTTTTTGCCCTCAGCAAGCCTTCAGACCGGGTGCCCCGAAAATAACTCTCCAGGGAACCGCTGAATCCTGCCAGTGGCAGAGACTGCATGAATGCGCTGAAAGTTTTATGGTTAGATACCTCCTCCAATACGGTCATCAGGTGACTGGTGCTTAGTCTGTTTGACGGAGACAATCCACTGCCGTCAAAAAGTGTCCAGGAGTTGGTGTTCATACCTTTTTCGCTCCAGTAATCATCAAGAACCTCAAGACCTGTCTCAGTTGATCCTTGCTTGTTGCCTTGCAGGCCAATTATTTTCAACAGGTTTTCAGCAAAGGTGTTCACACTTTCCATATTCGTACGGAAAATGATTTCGTAAAGGGGAGGGGAGGGCCACGTTGAAAGATTTTCCCTGCTGTCGGAAATTTCGATTCCCATGCTGCCCGACAGTCGGTACGAAGTCCCGGCTCCGGCTACTTCTATGCCCTTTGTGAGCAGGTAACGTTGAAAGCTCTCAGCCAAAAATACCGGGGGGTCGGCCATTGAGCCCCTGACCTCAAAATCTCTTGCTCCCAAAGGCACGGTTCCTGTGAGCCAGCGTTTGCTGACGTATGGGGCCCCAAGTATGTAAACCTGGTCGCCTGATCCCTCCGGACCGGTTGTGACCTGGTTGTGAAAAACCATTCCGGGAAGTTCAGGTTCAGTGAATGTGACGCTGGCAGCTGCACCTTCACTGTTACCTGCATCAAAATGGATGCTGTATTCATTTTCATTGACGGTTAAACCACTGGCACCTGCCCCGAAATAGTTTCCGATATGTTCCCACACCCATCTCCGTGGCACCATTTCTTCATCAAAAATCCGTTCATCGGAAATCACATGACCTGAAACGGTACGAATGCCGGCTGACTTTACAGCAGATTCCCAATGTTCAAATACATTGATCAGTGCCAGGGTATCATCCATCATGGCTGATCCGAGGCTGGGATCGCCAGCCCCCCTGATGTATAAGTTGCCATGCAATGCTCCATCTCCACCAATATTGCCGTCGTACTCCAGGGTGGTTTCAAACCGATGATCATGTCCGAGCATCATCATGGCAGTGGCGGTGGTGAGTAATTTCTGGGTTGATGCCGGAGTGAGCAGCTGATGAATATTGTGACTGAGGATCTCCCGGTTTTCGGTGATGTCAAACACATACACACTCCAGTTTGCATGTTTCAGTGCTTCCTGATTGCGGAAATCATAAAACTCGTTGATTAGGGGTGATGAGCCGGCCGGCGGGTCAGCAGCTGCAGGGATGGCCATCATGAGAAAGAGGCAACAGCAAACCCGGATAAGTAATTGATGCATGATGTTTGGTGGTTAAGCTGTTTTTCAACAGATGCATACTTACCTGCCAAAAACAGATATGTTGAAATAATCTTTTGGATTCTCTTGCATATCTTTGAGCAGGGCATCCAGATGATACAACGAGGACTCCATATTTCTGTAAAGCGTATCGCTGGTAAGCAGCATGCCGGCAGATCCTTCTCCCTGATTGATCCTGGCAAGGATTTCGGAGAAAATCTCAATGGATTCACCCGCCTGTTTCAAGGTTTCCTCAATTTCGGCTGCACGCATGTCCTCACTGATTTTTTCAATATTGTCAAGGATAACCGAGAGCCTTTCGGACTCCTTTTTAAAGGACTTCTCTGCCATTCCCGTGAGGTTTTCCACGTTCCGTAAGGTGCTTTGCATGAGTTTTATGCTTTCGTAAAGCGTCTCCCTGTTTTCTGTATCAAGCACCTGGTTTGCTGCCTTTAACACAGTTTCGAGTTCTGTAATCAGGCCTTCTGCTTTTTCCCTGACGGGCAATATGAAAGACATCATTTCTTCGGTGATGGTCGCCTCTTTCAAGCCTTTAATGGTATCCCCATTGCTCACTGGCTTCTGGTGGTCACCAAGACTTATCTGGATCTCTTTGGAGCCTACAATGCCAGGGCTTGCAAGAATTGCAACGGAGTTGGACGGAATCTCAATGACCCGGTCCACCACAAGGCTGACTACCACTTTGCCTGATCCGTCAGGGTGAAAACGAATACGTTCAACCTGACCGACGCTTACCCCGCTGATTGTAACAGCATTTGTTTCCAGCAGGCCGTGGGTTTCATCGTACATGACATGAAAGCGGATCTGCCGGGTAAAAATATCCGTCCCTTTCAGGTAATTAAAACCCCAGACGAAAATGAAAAGGGTTACAACCAAAAACAATCCCAGCTTAACTTCTCGCTTGACTTTCAAAGTAAATATGTTTTATCTGTTTATTGTTCCTGCTCCTTGCTTAGCAGCCTGATGGCTTCCGCGGCACTGATTCTTTCATCATCCCTGAAAGCCACCACAAATGCATCCTTAAAACCGGCCTCCTGTATCTCCTGCTGGATTTTGGCTGCATCCTCAAGGTTGCTCTCGTTGCCGACCGTATACTTGTAGAGACCTTCGTGATGGTAATATGAAACATCATCCAACCCGTTGAATGACGGGTCACCGGGGTCTTTTTTTTCAGAACTGGCTGCAAACTGTACCCTGAAGGAAATGTTGTGATTATTGGCATTATCGGCAGGCGACTGCTCCGGCCGGTTTTCCTCACTGGAGGAAGAATCACTCCGGATGTCTCCGGAATGCCTGGTTGTCTCCTGTTCCTGTGCAAGTGGATACTGCCCCCTGGCTGCATCTTTGGTATCCTGGTTTTCTTTGTATTCACGGAATGCCCTGAATATGGCTGAAGCGATGTGCGCCTGTCCCGTTTCCGAAAGCAGGTATTCTTCCTCGCTGGGGTTACTGAGAAAGCCGGCCTCAACCAGGACGCTGGGCATGGTTACGTCGTAAAGAACGAGAAAGCCAGCTTGTTTAACCCCGCGGTCAACCCTCCTTGCCCTGTCCCTGAACTGATTCTGTAACAGGGAAGCCATCTCAAGACTTTGTTCCAGATGGGCATTCTGATATAGGGCAAATATAATGTTGGCTTCCGGGGAGTTGGGATCAAACCCGTCGTAGGTCTCCTCATAGTCATCCTCATAAAGGATGGCCTTGTTTTCTCTTCTGGCCACCTCCAGGTTGGCCTGGCTCCGGTGAAGGCCCATTACAAAAGTTTCTGTTCCCCTGGCCCTGGGTGATGCAGCACTGTTCGTATGAATGGATATAAACAGGTCAGCATTGTTCTCATTGGCGATGCGTGAACGATCCTGAAGGCCGACTGAAACATCCGTCTTTCTGGTAAATATAACCTCTACATCCGGCAGGTATTCATTGATGTACTCACCCAGTTTCAGAGATATGGCCAGCGCGATGTCCTTTTCTTTTGCCCGGCGTCCGATTGTTCCGGGATCCCTTCCCCCGTGACCGGGGTCAATGACCACCGTCCAGTTTTTGTCAGGCTGCATCGCTGTGGTGGCAGCAGGTGTGGCAGCCAGCAGGAGCAATATACCAAAAATCAGGGGAAAACGTTTCACTAAAAATACGCGAATTTTAATTAGTTTTGCCATGCTTTTCCGCTGCTTTTACATGCTTGATTACTGGCGGGATGCAATACTACAAAAATAACATTTATCACTTTGCGTGCAAACTTCATATTCA
>PWGY01000033.1 GCA_003554665.1 Bacteroidales bacterium
AGTCAGTTCTTTTTGGGTTATGGTCGTGTTTTTCCTGGTCAGGGATTTTAGGGCTTCATAGGGGTTCGGGTAACCGATGGTTCTGAGTACGGTCTGAATTGCTTCAGCCAGAACCGTCATATTGTTTTCAAGGTCTTTGCTGATTTTTTCTTCATTTAAACTGATCTTTCCAAGGCCTTTGATTCCCGATTTCAGGGCAATTAACAAATGAGCCACAGGAACCCCAATATTTCTCAATACGGTCGAATCTGAGAGGTCTCGCTGAAGACGGCTCACAGGCAGTTTTGCAGAAAGATGTTCAAACAGGGAGATGGCCACTCCGGCATTGCCCTCAGCATTTTCAAAGTCAATGGGGTTGACTTTATGGGGCATGGCGGAAGATCCGACTTCACCCGCAACGATCTTTTGTGTGAAGTAATCCATGGATATGTAGCTCCAGCAATCCCGGTCCAGATCTATCAGGATGGTGCAGATACGCTTAAACGCATCAAATATGGACGAAAGCCTGTCATAGTGGTCAATTTGTGTTGTTATCCGCGAGCGTTCCAGGCCGAAAGAGCGGGTAAGCTGATTGCCGAATTCCACCCAGTCGATCTCAGGATAGGCCAGATGATGGGCATTAAAGTTCCCGGTTGCTCCTCCGAATTTGGCCGGAATGGGCAGAGCTTTCAATTCTGCAACCTGAAGATTGAGCCTTTCGTAAAACACCATCATTTCCTTGCCAGCCGTTGTGGGTGATGCCGGTTGTCCGTGTGTGCGTGCAAGCATGGGTACGCACAACCATTCGTTGGCCATTTTGGCAAGTACTGACAATAACTCATCCAGGGCAGGGTAGATGACCGATTCCAGGGCATCTTTCAGGGAAAGGGGGATGGCCGTGTTGTTGATATCCTGTGAGGTCAGCCCGAAATGGACAAATTCTTTGTATGCGCCGTATCCTAAATCCTCGAACCGTTGTTTGATAAAATATTCAACGGCTTTGATATCATGATTGGTTTTTTTTTCAATCTCTTTTACAGCCAGGGCATCTTCCTGTGAAAAAGCAGTGGCGATTTCCCTGATTTTGGTGAGGTCTTCATTGTTCAGCTCCTGTAAGGGAGGGAGCGGAAGTTCGCAAAGGGCTATGAAGTATTCCACTTCAATCAAAACCCGGTAACGGATGAGTGCTTCCTCGGAGAAGAACGCGGAAAGCGGCGCTGTAATCCGGCGGTAACGACCGTCTATGGGGCTGATGTTTTGAAGGCCATGCATAAGAGCGATTCTTATTTTTTGCGTTTTTTCTTTTTCTGTTCTTCCTGTTGTTTAGCCAGCTGTTCCATGCGTTGCTGCCATTTGGATTTTTTGACCGGCTTTTTCTTGTTGGCTTCCATTTTGGCCCTTAATGCATCTTCGTCGATGAAACGGCGGAACAGGAACATCTGCCCGAAAGTGATGACGTTGGCAAGAAAATAATAGTAGCTGAGCCCGGATGCAAAATTGTTGAAAATACCCAGCAGCATGACCGGCATGAAATACATCATGGTTTTCATTCCGGGCATCTGGTTTCCTGAACTCATCATTTGGGAGTTCATGTGGGTGTATATGATCATTGAACCTGCCATAAGCAAGGTGAACAGGCTTACATGATCTCCGTAAAACGGAATGGAGAACGGAAGGCTCAGGATGGAGTCATAGGATGAAAGGTCATCAGCCCAAAGAAAGGCCTCCTGCCTTAACTCAATGGAAGCCGGGAAAAACCGGAACAGGGCGATCAGGATCGGAAGCTGGAGCAGCATTGGTATGCAACCCGACATGGGGTTGACACCGGCTTTCTTATACAGGCTCATGGTGGCCTGCTGTTTTTTCATGGCATCCTCCTTCTTGGGGAATTTTTTCCCCAACTCGTCAATTTCCGGTTTCAGCAATCGCATTTTTGCCTGCGACAGGTAAGTCTTGAATGCGATGGGAAGCAGAACAAGTTTCAGTAAAATGGTGAGTATCAGAATGACAATCCCATAATTCAGCTGAAAACTGTCCAGAAAATTGAACACCGGGATCACAGCAAACCGGTTGATCCAGGAAGTCAGGAAGAAGCCCCAACCCAGGGGTATCTGCCTTTCCAGCTCAAGATCATAGGCGGTGAGTGTACGATAGCTGTTGGGGCCGAGGTACCACCGCATATTATAGTTGTTGTCTGTGCGGCCATCATAATCCAGGTTGATGGAAGCCGATACATCTTTCAGGTAGTCTTCTTCGTCTTCGTTCAGTGAAACGCTGGAAATGTCGGCGTTTGCAAAGCCTTCTTCTGAAATCAGTACAGACGAGAAAAACTGATGCTTGAAAGATATCCATCTGACGCTTGTACTCAACCTTTCCTCATCATCGCGGGTTGGCCTGATTCGTGATACTTCGTCGTTGGTATATTTGTAATAGACAGTGGTGTTGTTCTGCTCATTGTCCCTGTTCTTTTCCAGCCTGGGCAATCTTGCCTGCCAGTCGAGATTGATGAAGGTGGTGTTGGCTGCAATCGCTTCACGGGTTCCCACAAAACGGACATCAAAGTCGATCATGAATTCACCCTCTGAAAGTCCGTAACTCATCTCAATATAGCTTGGATTTTCAGATGTGTGGAAATCGCTGTAAGCCCTCATGGAAAAAGTCATGGGGCCGTTTCCGGTTATGGGGGTTTCAGGGTCTCCTGTGAATGGCTGCCCGTTCAGATATGGTGAAAAATAAAGGTTCTCGGTGGTAATGTTCCTGTTTCCCGAGAAGAAATTAAAGGTAAATTTGTCTTCCTTACCGTCAATTAAAAGCAGGGGCTGCTGATCATAGGTTTTGTAATTTTTCAGCTCTGCGGTGTGAATATGCCCGCCCTTTTTGCTGATCCTGAACCGGAAAACATCATTTTCTACCGTAAAGTAGTGATCTTCTCCGGTGGCAGCCCCGGAAAAATGCCCCATTCGCTCCTGCAGGGCGGCCATCCTGACAGAGTCGGGATCTTCGTGGTCAGGACTTGCCTCATCAGGCAGATCTGCGAATTCTTCAGGAATTGTGTCGGGTTCTTCAGCCATCCTGGCTTCTGCTTCGGCTTCAGCACGCTGAACAGCAGCAATGCTGTCCTGTATTCTTCTGGCCTCCATGCGCTCCTCTTCCGATGGTGCCATCCAAATGCTGTAACCGATTAAAATTGTGGCTATCAGAATTAACCCCAAAATATTATCTCTGGTCATTTAAATCCTGTTTTTTAATTGGAGTGCAAATATAGTTGAAATAGGGGACATGTACTTTGCCGACAGTGTAAAAATGTATAAAATTAACAGTCAGCTGGTTACCCCTGCAGTGTCAGCGGGAAACAGTTTTAGCCGCCCGGATAAAGTCGATAAATAGCGGATGGGGGCTGTCTACAGTGCTTTTGTATTCAGGGTGAAACTGAACACCAATAAACCACGGGTGCTCCGGTATCTCAATCACCTCAACAAGTCCGGACTCAGGATTTATACCGGTTGCAAGCATGCCGTTTTTGGTTAATCGGTCGAGGTACTCGTTGTTGAGTTCATACCTGTGCCTGTGGCGTTCTGATATTTTGACCGATCCGTAAATTCTGCTTGCCCTGGATTCAGGGTTCAGTGAGCAGGGATATGCTCCGAGCCGCATGGTGCCGCCTTTAAGGGGTACTTTCTTTTGCCCCTCCATGATGTCAATGATGGGATCCGGCGTGTCCGGATCCATCTCTGTGGAGTGGGCTTTGGGAAGGTTTATAACATTTCTGGCAAACTCAATGGTGGCGCATTGCATCCCCAGGCATATGCCTAAAAAGGGAACCTTGTTTGTCCGGACATACCTGATTGTTGTGATTTTTCCCTCAATTCCGCGTGTGCCGAATCCGGGGGCCACAATCACCCCTTTAAGGCCGGATAGTTTTTCAGCCACATTGTTGTTGTCAATTTCTTCGGAATGGATAAGGCGCAGGTTAACCCTGCAGTTATTTCCGGCTCCTGCATGGATCAATGCTTCCATGATTGATTTATAGGCATCCATCAGCTCGACGTATTTGCCGACCAGGCCAATATCCACGGTGGTTTTGGGAGACTCCAGACGGTTGATGAATGCCTTCCATGATTTGGTATTGGGTAAGGGCCTGACTGACATCTTCATTTTTTTGAGTACCACCGCGTCAAGGTTTTCTTCGCGCATCAGCAATGGCACCTTGTAGATGCTGTTTGTATCAATTGATTCAATCACTGCAGATGAATCAACGTTGCAAAACAGTGCAATTTTGCTCCGCAGGGTGTCGTTCAGGTGCTTCTCAGTGCGGCATACAAGGATGTCAGGTTGCACACCATACTCCAGCATGGTTTTGACCGAATGCTGGGTCGGTTTGGTTTTAAGCTCTTTTGCCGCAGCCAGGTAGGGGATCAGGGTCAGGTGAATCACCAGGCTCCTTGACCCCATTTCCCACCGCAGTTGCCGGATTGCCTCCACGTATGGCAGGGATTCTATATCGCCTACAGTTCCTCCGATTTCAGTGATCACAAAATCATACCGATTCTCTTCACCGAGTAATTTGATACGGTGTTTGATCTCGTCGGTAATATGGGGGATTACCTGTACGGTTTCGCCGAGGTAATCGCCACGCCTCTCTTTTTCAATTACTGACTGATAGATGCGGCCGGTTGTAACATTGTTGGCCTGTGAGGTGGGGGTATTCAGAAAGCGCTCATAATGACCCAGGTCCAGATCGGTTTCTGCCCCGTCTTCGGTTACATAGCACTCTCCATGTTCGTAGGGGTTTAGGGTTCCCGGGTCAATATTGATGTACGGATCGAGTTTCTGAATGGTTACCCTGTAGCCCCTTGCCTGTAATAATTTTGCCAGGGATGCGGAAATAATTCCTTTGCCGAGTGAAGAGGTCACGCCGCCGGTAACAAAAATATATTTGGTTGATGAGATCGAAGAGGCCATGACTGATCGCTTTTACTCAAAAAACTTTAGGAGGTTAAACCCGCGAAAGTAAGAAAAGATTGCCAGATTACGGAGAATCTTTTTTGTAGGGAGCCGGTTTATGTTTCCCTGCATAGGGTTTTTTCAAAAGCCTTGGATCTTTCAATGGCTGGGGAATATCATAGGGACTTTGCGTATAGGCCGGATTGGATTCGTTTTTCCTTTTTATAACTTTCTTTCGTTCCAGGATGCTGTTGTCATCCTTGTTGACTTTTTCCTCAATGGTTATTTCCTCTGTTTCTTCGGCTTCTGTGGGGACAAATTTTGTCCCCCCTGTCTTTTTAATCAGGTAATAGCCGGCTGCCAGGGCAATCATGATTGCAGCAATTCCGATTATTTCGGTTCCTCCGTACACATCAAAATCCATGACAATGATCTTCCGGGCAATGGCAATAATGGCCACAAGCATGACCACCTCCACATGAATGACATTTTTTTTGAAGTACACCTTGATGGTATCAAGCAGCTCAATTCCGATAACAACCAGCAGGAATACACCAAAAACCTTCATCAGGTTGTCCAGGTCAATAATGAGATGATCCGTTCCGCTGTTAATGATGGACTTAACCAGCACATATCCCAGTTCAACGGTGGCGGCGATCAGCAACAGGGACATCAAACCGATAAGTGTTTTGATGATGTATCTTTCAATGGCCTGGACTGTCTTTCTCAGGCGGGGCGGGCTGCTGTCTGTATCAGGCATGGAGTGTTATGTAACGGGTTCAACAATAGGTTGATAATTTTGCAAAATTACAATTTATTTGTGTCTTTGTTACCCCCGGTCATACAAAAAACCCGCCTGAAACATAAGGAGGCGGGTTTTTGACTGAATAAATAAAGGGAAATCAACGATCATCCAAGCTCAAAGGGGAGGGGTTCTTCCTGTTC
The DNA here is from genome assembly GCA_003554665.1 of Bacteroidales bacterium. The sequence goes on from PWGY01000033.1 coordinate 5,869, forward strand.
AGGTTCCATAATAAGCAATATGAGATCCCTGAGTGACAGGTTAAGGCAGGGCGTGGCTTCAGTGTTTGCCTCATTATAGCCCTGGTTGCTGACGTAATCCGGGATGGGTTCTTCAGCTTCTGCTGCTTCCTGCGAAAACATTTGAAGTACTTCCCCGTTGGCAGTTTCAAATTTCAGGAGGTTTTCAGCGGATGCGGTGTTACTGAGACCAATGGCCCCGATCAATGTAATGGTAATCAATGCGATTGAAAATATGTTGGCTTTCATAATTGTGTTTTTTTTGTAAAGTTAGTAATAAATTTTATTTAGACTTAATTCAAATAAGAAATTTTTCAATTTTTTTCCCCTTCAGGATTATAGATTGAAG
>PWGY01000236.1 GCA_003554665.1 Bacteroidales bacterium
GAGGCAAACACTTGCCGACGGACGCGTCATCGAACTGATGCGCTTCCACAGGGGGCGCCCTATGTATTATATCACCTTCAATGCCGGGGGCGCAGAACTCATCAACAGCGACAAGGTGCATCCCGGGGGGAGCGCTTCCCTGAACCTGACAGGTACCGGACAGACACTGGGGGGGTGGGATGAAGGGAAAGTCCGTGACAACCACCAGGAGTTCACCGTGGATGAAGAATCACGGGTGACGCAAAAAGACGGAGCCACAACCCTTTCCACTCACGCCACCCACGTGGCCGGCACCATGATTGCCGCAGGAGTCTATTCCGATGCAAAAGGAATGTCACCCGGAGCTTACCTTGACGCCTGGGACTGGGACGACGACGAATCCGAAATGGCCGGTGCAGCAGCAGAAGGACTGCAGGTGTCACAGCATTCGTACGGATATATTACCGGCTGGGCCTATGGAGACTGGAGCGGAGAAAGTGCCTGGCACTGGTTTGGCGATCCGGCCATAAGTGAAACTGAAGATTACCTGTGGGGCTATTATAACCACCACGCTGCAACCTGGGACAATATCGCGAACAATGCCCCCCATTACCTGATGGTAAAATCGGCAGGCAACGACCGCGGAGAGGGACCATCCCCCGGCACAGAACATTATGTAGATTATATGGATGGGGCTGGATGGGTAACCAGCACCGTCACGCGCGAAATAGATGGAGGCGACGACGGCTATCAGAGTATCTCCCACGCGGTTAATGCCAAAAACCTCATATCCGTCGGTGCGGTAAACAGCCAGAAAGACATGACCAGCTTCAGTGGCTGGGGCCCCACCGACGACGGTCGCATCAAGCCGGATATTGTGGCAAAAGGTGTTTCCGTACTGTCAACCCACACTGATAGTGATGCAGCCTACACTTATAGCAGCGGCACCTCCATGTCCGCCCCGATGGTGAGCGGTTCGGTGGGCCTGCTGCTGGAACACCAGGAAAACCTCCATCCCGGCAAACAACTCAGCGCCGCCACCCTGAAAGCCCTTATACTGCACAGTGCCGATACGGATATCAGCGGGGCGCCCGGCCCCGACTACCGTTTTGGCTGGGGCCTGATGGACACAGAAGCAGCTGTCAGGATCATGAGCCGGGATGCCACCATGGGCGGGAACTTCCTGGTCAGGGAACTGACACTGGATGACAGCGGTACCATTGAAAAAGAATTCTACGCCAGTGGCGAAGAACCATTGCAAGCGACTATTGTCTGGACAGACCCCCCCGGCACAAGCCCCGATCCGGCACTAAACCCTCCGGATCTGATGCTTGTCAATGATCTTGACATGCGCATGACCAGCACCAGCAAAACAACCTATAAGCCTTACATACTCGACCCTGAAAACCCCGAAGACCCGGCTACCACCGGCGACAACTTCCGCGACAACATCGAGCAGATCCACATCAGCGATCCCGCCGGGGGCGAAAAATACACCCTGAGCATCAATCACAAAAATAATCTTACGGGAGGTTCCCAGGACTTTTCCCTGGTGATCACCGGCATTGCTCCCACCACCTACGCAGGCAACACGACTGAATGGGAAGATCCCCAGAACTGGATGTACGGTGATCCGGCCACCAGCGAGCACCTGCTTATCCCCGCCACAGCGGCCCATTTCCCGGCGATCAACACGGAAGTTTCCGTGCAAAACCTGTCGGTCGAAAAAGGCGCCTTGCTCCACATCGGTGAAAACGGGTTTTTAAACGTTGAGGGTAATTTCCTTACCGGGGATGAAAACGGCAAAAGGTACAGCCCTGAGGAAGAAAACCATCCCATTCAGCACGAAACCAACGGGGCCGTCCGCGTGACTGACAGTGAAACACGCCTGAATACCAGGGAGGTCGTCATGACCAGAAGGGAAACACCCATGGATACCAGGGACGCTGTCATGACCAAAAGGGAAACCCCCATGGATACCAGGATCGCCGTCATGACCAGCGGAAAAGCCCAAAAAACCGATGCGGAAGCCCTGGTGATAGAACCGGGAGGCTCCATGACGGTAAACGGACGACTGATCCATGAGGGCGGGGCCGAAGAGATCCGCCTGCGGTCAGATGACGAAGCCACGGCCACCCTGATCCATCAAAGCCCGGGTGTCCCCCTGACCGCGGAAAGACACATCGAGGGCGACTGGTCCACCTCCTTAAGCGGGTGGCATTTACTAAGCGCTCCTGTTTCCGGGCAAAGCATTGCAGAATTTATCCCGCTTTCCGGCGAAAGGGATTATGACTTCTACGGCTGGAGCGAAACAGAAAACCTCTGGAAAAACCATAAAGCCCCGAATTTCTACCAGTGGAACGCCGGGGAAAGTGAAGCCGGGGAAGATTTTGTTTCCGGACGCGGCTACCTGGTGTCGTGGGAAAACACCCTGACCCCTGAGTTTACGGGCCAGTCAGTGGTCAGCGACATGCTTATTGAAAACATGAGCCTCACAGAGGATAAAGGCAATGGCTGGCACCTGTTGGGCAACCCATTCAGCAGTGCGATTGGGTGGGATGCTTCAGAATGGGAACTTTCAGGCATTGTCCATACGGCCAAAATATGGAGCGACGGCGGATACATCGACATCGCCTCTCCCAATGGCATCATCCCTTCCATGAACGGTTTTTTTGTACAGGTAACAGATGCAGATAACTCCCTGACCATCCCGGCTTCAGCCCGACTGCACCACGACGCCTGGCATAAGCATGAAAACACTGACAGGATCCGGCTGCTGGCCAAAGCCATTGAAAGCGGCAGCAGCCAGGGAGGCAGCGACAGCCAGGAAAGCAGGAACTACCAGCCCGGCGACCACAATCAGAAAGACGGCAGCCACAAGGGAAGCGGCAGCAGCCAGGAAAGCAGCCAACAGCGAGGCGGCAACAGCCAGGAAGGCCGCAGCATCCAGAAAGACAGCAACAGCCTGGGAAGCAACAGCCAGGAAAGCATCATCCGCATTGAACCCGATGCCCTTGACGGCTTTGATTTGCGGTATGATTCGCGTTTTCTCCAGGGATATGGTCCGGTTTTTTACGCTGCCGAAAAGGGCGAAGAACTATCGACCCTGGCCATCAGCCATCCGGAAAAAAGGGAATATATCACCTACCACTTTAAACCCGCCGGCGCAAAGGACAGAGCACAGAACGGGGCAGCGGAAGGTGTACAATCCGAAGCAAAGGACGAAGCGCAGCACGACCACAAAATCATGCTCACCGAATCATCCGTTGCGCCCCCCCTGTACCTTTACGACCGCCACAAAAACCTCATTCACGAACTGGAGAAAGACAGGCCCTATCGCTTTGCCACACCAGCGGGGCAGACCACAGACCAGCCCCGCTTTGCCCTCTATCTTTCAAAGGAAAACCTGCCAATGGATCTGACACCGGCTGATGACCCCGCACACGTAACAGCATGGTACCACCAGGGACGCATCCACATCCGGGTTAACCTTTACCCTGCAGAACTACAAATCTTTGACACCACAGGCAGGCTCCTCCACGCACGGACAATGCAGGAAACCGAAACCAGCTTGCCAGCACCCGCGAAAACAGGAATATATCTCATCCGGACGGTTACCTCATCCGGCACAAATACCACAAAAGTCTTTGTGCCAGGGAGTCCTTGACACTTGGGGAGTCAGTTTTTCTTCGGAATCGAAGACACCACAAAAACATGCCGTTGCACGCAACACCTTAAGCATCTGCCCTGTATGCCTTTATACTTTATGGCGTGCTTTTTGATCATAAACCATATTGACATCATACAAACTGGAATAACCACAATTGCCGTATCAGGCCAAAGGAATTTCGTATTTTTATAATAACTTTTCCCAGACAGATTTGAGGCGCAACACCAACATAACACCCGGTAAAGCCATGGATTCCAGGCCAAATGGATCGTTCAGGCCGCTGGCAAATTTGCCGGCCCGGGCGGGTATTCTGCTGTTGGGGTTTGTGCTTGCCACGGTTATCTCCGGCTTCGGGCCTGCACCGGCACTGACTTCAGCATCTGAATTGACTTCAGCACAGGCATTGGCGTCAACACCTGCATTGGCCCCAACACCGGTACCGACCTCAACACCGGCACTGACCTCTGCACCTGCATTGGCCTCAACGCCGGAATTGGCTTCCGAAAGCACCATTTCACAAACATTTGATACACCGGGAGAGCATACCTTTACCGTACCCCAGGGGGTTACAGAAATTACCCTGAAATTATGGGGGGCGGGAGGCGCCGGTGGGGCGGGCTTCCGACAAGGCCAAACCAACCGGTCCGGTGGCGGTGGCGGTGGCGGAGCTTTCCGTACCGAAACCATCAGTGTCACCCCCGGCGAAACAATTTCCATTACCGTAGGTGCCGGCGGAACTCCTGTGTCGGGATCAGGCAACAGCGGAGAAGGAGGCGGATCTTCTGTACTTGAGTATGATGGGCTTACGCTGACTGCATCCGGCGGAGACGGGGGCGAAAATGCCACATCCGGTGACCGGGGAAGCAGTGGGGCGGGTGGTTCCGGAGCAACAGACGGCACTTTTCATGGCGGAGACGGCGCAGACGGCACACAAAATGGCGGCGGTGGCGGCGGAAGCAGTGCGGGAACCGCGTCCGACGGACAGCATGCCGATGGCACAACCGGTGGGGCTGCCGTTGCTGAGGGAGGTGGCGGCGGAGACGGAGCCACTGAAGCCGGTGCAGACGGAAGTCCGGGGTCAACTCCGGGTGGTGGCGGTGGCGGCGGCCGGGGAAATAACGGATTGGGAGCAGCCGGAGCCGACGGGCAGGTCATTCTTACCTATACCAGCGATGAACCCACCCCCCAGTACACCCTGACCCTTGACATTAACGGAGAAGGTAGCGTGGAAGTGGATGGTGTCCCTTACACCGATCCGGTTACCGTAAACGAAGGCACTACCCTAACCCTGGAGGCCATTCCCGCCAATGACTACGTGTTCAGCAACTGGACCGAGTCAGAAACACTGCTGTCTGAAAACACCTCCTTAAATGTTACGGTGGATGAAGACCGCAGCATTGCCGCGAATTTTGTACCTGAACCAGCCCCCGGTGTCAACCTTCGCCTGCAATATAAAAACGATTCCAGAGATGCTTCATCACAAAATATTTCACCCCACCTGATCCTCCACAATGACGGTGACCAGGAGCTTGAATTTTCGAAAATCACCATTCGCTACTGGTTTGTTTCCGAACCTGAAGGGAAAGATGTTTACGCAATTGATTGGGCAGAAGTAGGAGATGAAAACGTGTTTGGCGATTTTGGGGTGGCAGGAGGGCAGCGATATGTCGAAATAGGTTTTACAGAAGATGCAGAAATCCCCGGATGGATGGGCGGTGAGGGCCCCAATGTTTTCCCGCCGGGAGCCAACAGTGGCACAATAAACAACCGTATTCATGATGATGGTTGGGGTTATTATGATCAGAGCAACGACTACTCCTGGGATCCCTCGTTTACCGATTATGCAGATTATGAATACATCACTGTTTACTATGAGGGCAGCCTGGTGTGGGGTACACCTCCCTCGGGTGCAGCAGACCCGGAACAAATGACCATTGTTCAGCAGCCGGAAGAATCCGTTGCCAGTGAAACCCTTGATCCCGCACCTGCCGTGCTGCTTGAAGATGCACTGGGGAGGCCCGTGGAAAACGTGGATGTGGAAGTCTCGCTCAATCAGAACAATTTTACCGGAGGAAGTACGGTCATTGTTACCACAGACGCCAACGGACTGGCCACCTTTGACAATCTTCGCATAGTAACCGCAGCCGATGATTATCAAATCACATTTTCGCCGGATGCATCATTGCTGAATAGCCAGAGCTCAGAATCCTTTGATGTTGTGGCGGCAGAACCAGCCGATATGAGCATCACCACCCAGCCGCCCGAAACCGCCACGGCAGGTGAACCGCTTGACCCGGCTCCTTCTGTATCTATTCACGACGCTTTTGGAAACCCGGTGCCGGACACCGAAGTAGCTGCCTCAATCAACCAGAATGATTTTGATGCCTCCAGTACCACATCGGTTTTTACAAATGCATCAGGTGTGGCTATGTTTGACCAGCTGGTAATCACCCAGGCTGCCAGCCACTATACGATAGCGTTCAGCACTCCCGCTTCAGACCTGGAGAACCTTACAAGTAGTGAATTCACCATTATACCGGCAGCAGCCAGTGAAATGATCATGGAAACCCAGCCTGAAGAATCGGTTTCGGGCGGAAACATAGCCGGCCCACCCAGGGTTAAAGTCACCGATGCATTTCAAAACCCCGTTCAGGGGGTCGTGGTGACAGTCAGTGAAACCGGGGGCTACGAATTTGACGAAGGGACCCTGACGCGAAGCACGAACAACTCAGGCATCGCTGCATTCAGCGACCTTGTGATCAGCACTGCTGGCGAAAACTACCAACTTTCCTTTACCGCCGATGCCTCCGGTGTGGACGAAATTAATTCCGAGCCATTTGACGTAGTTGAAGGAGCAGCCTCCATGTCAATCATTGCCCAGCCACCCTCGTTGTTGTCAGCCGGGGAAACCATTGACCCACCCGTGTCGGTCGAACTTCGGGAAGACGCCACAGGAGATCCCATTGGCGGAGTAAGTATCACTGTTTCCTTGAACGAAAACAACTTCTCCTCGGGTTCACTGGAGGCCGTTACCGATGCTTCGGGTACAGCGGTTTTTGATGACCTGGTCATTGAAACAGCCGGCCAGGGGTATGAGATCACCTTCAATGCAGCATTAAGCGGTGTAGCCAACGTTTTTTCCGATCCCTTTGATGTTTTAGCGGGCGACCCTGCTATCCTTACCATGCATAACCAACCAGGCAGAACCACCGCCGGAGAAGCTATTGCAGGCCCCCCAAGGGTTCGTATCACCGATGAATTCGGAAACCGTTTACCCGATGTGGAAATCAGCGTTTCAGAAACGGGCGGGTATTCCTTTGATTCAGGAACCCTCACACAAAGCAGTAACAGTGAAGGCATTGCCATTTTCGATGACCTGGTTATAAACACTGCGGCCACCGGTTACCGGCTCAGCTTTTCTGCAGTTGGTACAGACGCTGACACCTTACTCTCGGAATCCTTTAATGTAACAGCCGCTGCACCCCACACCATGGAAATTGACACCCAGCCCTCTGACAACCAGGCTGGCAAAGAAATTGACCCACCCCCAGCTGTGATCCTGAAAGACGCATACGATAACCCCGTTCCCAATGCAGATGTCACAGCCGGCCTGAACAAAAACAATTTTGCCGGAGGCAGCACGACCATTGTTAGCACCAATGAAGAAGGCCTGGCAATATTTGACAACCTTCGCATCAATGTTGTGGAAGCAGGTTACCGCATGATTTTTAACAGCTCCGGACTGGATCCGGTTGAGTCTGATCTTTTTGATATCATCCCCCCCGATCCCGACTTCGGCAGCATAAGGCTTGAATACAGAGCCATGGAAACGGATCCGAATACCAATTCCATTAATTTTGGTGTGATGCTGTATAACGAAAGCGGCACAGATTTGCAGTTATCAGACCTCACTGTACGTTATTGGTTTACCTCTGAACACCAAAACGACAACTACGTGCCGGACTGGGTGGCCATGGATGACAACAATAAAGTATTCGGCAACTTCCATGAAGAGGCAGGAGAGTATTATGCCGAACTGGGTTTCACCGACAACATTGTCATTCCTGTTGGTTTCGGGGGAGATGGTTCAACCCCGGATCTGTTTCCTGACGATTCCTATACAGGAGAAATAGAAGGTCGTATCCACGATTCCAACTGGCGCAATTACGACCAGGCCAACGACTATTCCTGGGACCCGGACATCACCGAGTACACCGAATACCAGAGAATCAATGTTTACTACAAGGGCGAACTAATATGGGGTGTACCACCCGCCCAGGTAGAAGGCGGCACAGCCCTTGCCTTTGACCAGCAACCGGCCAACACCGTTGCCGGAGAAATGATTTCCCCGCCGGTTACTGTGAACATCCTCGACAGGAATGGCGAACCGGTTACACATGACAACGAAACAACGGTAACCCTTTCCATTGCCAATGATCCCACAGGAACGGCCAGTCTCAACGGAACCACCACTGTTGTTGCCGAAAACGGCGTCGCTGTTTTTGACGACCTGTCTATTGATCAGACCGGTGATGGGTTTACGCTTGAAGCCACAGCCACTGATATGGACGCAGCTGTGTCGACCCCTTTTGACATCCGGACCATTTTTCTCGATCAGATCACACTGGAAGCTGAACCGGAAAACCCTGTTGCCGGCGAACAAGCAATCTTAACTGCTATAGTGCTATACGAGTCCAATCCGGTTCCAGGTGCAGAGCTCATATTTGCCCGCATAAGCGGTGACGGTTCGTTGTCGCAGTCAACGGTCACCACCAACAGTTCGGGGCAGGCATCAGTCACCTATACCACATCCACCAATGTTGAAACCGCCACAATCAGGGCCGAATCCACAGAAAAACCCGAAGTTTTTGCCGAAGCTGAAGTAACCTCAGTTCCCGGAGACCCTTCAAAGCTTTCATTCGCCACCCAGCCCTCAAACACCAGTCCGGAAGAGACCGTCACCCCGCCGGTAGAAATCCGTGTGGAAGACCAATACGGCAACCTGGTCGAAGATGCAACCAACGAAATCACCATTGCCATTGAGGACAATCCGTCAGGAGGCAGCCTGGCAGGAACCCTTACGGTGAATGCTGTGGATGGGATCGCCTCTTTCGATGATCTGAGCATTGACCAGCAGGGGAATGGCTATACCCTGAAAGCCACATCCGATGGCCTGGAAAGTGTCACCTCCAATCCATTCCACATTGAATCCGGCATTCCTGCCAAACTGGAATTCATTACTCAACCGACCAGCACCACCGCAGGAGAAAGCATCACCCCTGCGGTTCAGGTTCGCATCCTCGATACTGACGGAAACCAGGTGGAGACAGCTGACAACCCGGTTACCATTGCCCTGGGCAACAATCCTGAGGGAGGCAGCCTCAGCGGAGACCTTACCCGGCAAGCGGTGGACGGTATCGCCACGTTTGACAACCTGAGTATCGATAAAGCAGGAGAAAACTACACCATTTCAGCCAGCAGCCCGGAACTTGCAACCGCTGAGTCAGATCCTTTTGAAATCACCCCGGCAGCAGCCAGCAACCTGGACATTGTCGTTCAACCCACGGAAACAACAGCCGGGAACAGCATTTCCCCCGCACCCCGGGTGTTTTTGTCAGATCCATTCGGAAACCCGGTGGCCGGGGTATCCATCAGCGTGTCGCTGAATCAGCACGGGTTTTCTGCCGGAAACACTACAGCAGTAACAGACGCTTCGGGCGAAGCAGACTTTGATGACCTGGTGATTGAAACTGCAGCTTCCGGTTATGAGCTGACATTTTCAGCAGATGCAGCCGACACAGAAGATGTTACCAGCGACGCATTCAACGTTGTGGCTGCAGCCGCTGCTGAATTATCTGTGATCACCCAGCCTCAGCTTTCGGTCAGCGGGGCATTCATTACAGGCCCCCCAACCGTACTGGTTACTGACCCCTTCAGCAACCCCGTTGCCGGAAGCGGGGTCAGCGTTACGCTCAACAAAAACAATTTTGAATCCGGAACCACCCTTGTCTTTTCTGACCAGGATGGGAAAGCAGTGTTTGCTGACCTGGTCATCATTGAGGACGACTCAGATTATGCTTTGATCTTTAGTGCAGACGGACCCGATGATGTCACCTCCGACTTTTTTGATGTGATCGATGAACGTGTCATCAGCGGGACTATTCTGGATGAAAACGGCACTCCGGTTGAGGGCGTGGAAGTGGTTGCCACCGGCGACCTGAGCCAGACAACCCAAACCAGTTCCAGCGGAGTTTACCAGTTTACCGGCATCGGATCGGGTACCAGGAATATTACCGTAACCCCGTCTTTTCCGGGCTATGAATTTTACCCTGCAAGCCGGCAAATATCCAATAACTTTTCCGGGAACCCGGTCGTTACCGGAGAAGATTTTGAAGCACGGCCAAGTCCCGCTACTTATTACAGCCGCATGTCAGGGCCCTGGAACCTGAAAGAAACCTGGTCGGTGTCTGACCATGAAGGTGAAGCCGCTCCAAGGCCACCTTACGAAGTTGACCAGATCATTATCGGCAACAACCACATTGTTGAGCTGAAAGACCCTGTCAGTGTTTCAGCTTCTGTAACCATTGAAGACAGCGGCACCCTGGTAACCGGCCCCAATATTATTACCGGCGAAGGAGCATTTAGCCTGAACACCGGAGGCACCCTGCAGATAGGAGATCCGGCGGGGATCAGCGCCACCGGATCTACCGGAAACATCCGCACCGAAGAGCGTCATTTCAGCACAGAAGCCAACTACACCTACAACCGGTCGGGTGGGCCACAGCAAACAGGCAGCGGACTACCTCATACCGTTAACAATTTGACAATCAGTAACAGCAGTGGTGTTACAGCCGGCCATGACTTGCGTGTTGAAGGAGAGCTGATGCTGAGCAGGGGAACCTTTGTGATGCCTTCAGGTGGCAGCCTCGTAACAAATTCGGTGATTGGCAGCGGCAATGTAAGGATGCAACATGAAATAACCGGTGACAAAGGCTGGCGGATGGTAGCTTCCCCAGTTGGAACCATTTACAATGACCTGTTTCAGGGATTTATAACACAGGGATTCAGCGGCTCTGATTATCCCGGACTTCAACCGAATATTCTTTGGTTTGACGAAACCAAACTCGGAACCACCAATATGGCCTGGCGTACACCAGCCAGTTCAGGCCAGGAAGTTGAAGCCGGCCGTGGCCACTTTCAGTATGTTTTTAATGGCGCCGGACGACCGGATGGAGGAAACTACGACGATGAATTGCCGCTGACCATGAAAGCCGCCGGGCAGGAATATATGACAGGATCCGGATTTGATTTTGGTATCACTTACACCCCCCGAACAAATGGCAATCAAGAGGGCATCGATATTCCTGAAATGAATACCGGCTGGAATCTCGTGGGCAATCCCACCACTGCAAGCCTTGATTGGGATGCATCACAGGGCTGGACTAAAACCAACCTGGATGACGCCTATTATGTCTGGATCCCCGGAGCCAATGACGGAGCCGGTGAATTCCGCGTATGGAACGCCGTTGTGTCCAGCGTGGAAGATCCGGATTATGTGCCGGACCTGGACAACGGGGGCCTGATTGCCCCTTTTCAGGCTTTCTGGGTTCGCGCCCATGATGAAAACCCGCAATTATCCATGACACATGAGGTAAAAACAACCGGTGCCACCTTCGAACAAAAAGCAGGCAACACAAACAGCCATACACCGCCCGTTGTCTTACCCATAAAGGTTTCGGCAGATAACATGACAGCCAGAACATACGTCAGCTTCTCTGAAGAGGGAAGAAAAGGTGAAGATCCGCACGATGCTTACTTGCTGGAACCCCTGAATGACCGCTGGCTGAAATTATACACAACCACATCGGAACAAAACAGTCCGCCGGTAGTCAACAATTTACCATCGGATTTTAAGAACACCTTAAGGATCCCGCTTCACATTGAAGGTCAAAACCAACAGGCAAGCCTCAGCGGCAACCATCACCTTGAATGGTCACTGCCTTCGGCATGGCCGGCCGACTGGGGAATTGTTCTTATGGATCACAAAGAAGAGCGGGCCATTCCCATGCACAGGGAAAACAGCTACGTATTCAGTGAATCAACCAGAAAGTCAAATACGGTACCCATTGATCAACATGCACACGCACCCAACCTGCCGGAAAACATTGTAGCCCAAATGGAGCAGCCCATGGCCAAAACCAGTGGAAAGCCCAACCGTTTCACGCTGGTCATCACACCAGAACATGTGGATGAAGATCCTGTTTACAGTGCTGATGAGCCCCGGCTCCTGCCGCCATCTCCAAACCCCGTCAGGGTCAGTACAGAAATTGGTTTTAGCCTCCCTGATGCTGACGAGGTCAGCATCAAGGTTTATGACATACATGGCCGGCTCATCCGTGAACTCACCAACCAGAACTACCCTGCGGGCCACAACCAGATCACCTGGACCCCGGGTAACATTCGGGCAGGAATCTACCTGCTGGTTATGGAAAGCGGACAGGTGAGGGAAACCAAAAAAGTAACCATCAGCCGGTAACACCCATCACAGGCCCTGCAGCCTCCCAAATGGATCGGGCGGCACAATTTCTTCAGTTTCAGGCCCCATGACAGGAAACCTTTTGCAGGATGCCCCGGGTCACAAATGCTGACCACAATATGGGTACTGCCCGAAAACGAAAACCCGTTGCCCGATTACGAAGAAAAATGGCCCCAATCTTGATTTACACGGCTACCCCACATATCTTGTTTTCAGGTTTTTATCCTTTACGGCACATTTGTTGATAATTATCTATGGAAGCTCGATGGAAGTCGTACCGGCATCAAAACTGGCCCTTGCAAACAGCTTTTGCCAACCATTGAGAATGCCAGCTATGAACATATTTATATGATTCAGATATGCGGTCACAATGAAAAAAAAGATATTGCTTATAGATGACATCAAGGAGTTCCGGCACATGATGCAGATCATTCTTTCCGGAGTTTATGATGTGGTCACGGCCAGTGACGGTGAGGATGCGATCCAAAAAATGGACCGCGGCCTTCAGCCGGATGCCATTGTTACCGACCTGATCATGCCCCGGATGGACGGTTATGAACTTATCTCCCGGATCAAAAAGGATCAGAAACACAAGAACATTCCGATCATTGTACTTTCCAGCGTAGACAAAATGGCCAGGCAGCATAAACTCAAACACCAACGGATATGCGGTTATATTGTTAAGCCCATGCATGCTGCAACACTTAAAAACAGCCTTTCCCATTCGCTCGAAGAGGTACTCCATCTCAGCAACTGATCCACCTCCTTCTTTTATCGCTTAATACAACTGCATACGCATCATAATCTATCCATTCCGCACAGACCCCCTTCTTTCATCGCTTAATGCATCCGCAACAGCCCCCCCCCATCCTTAAATTGTTTTATATTTGTATAAAACAGCCGGGATTTTATGGGGAAGTTTTTCAGATTTTTTCATGATTGGTTTTCCGGGTTCGGAAAAGAATCCGGAAAAGAAGAAGCCATGCGGTTCACCGGACCGGCCCCGGCTGATGCAAGCTTGCTGGAAAAGGAGCTGCGGCTGACCAATACCCTTGTGAGTAACCTGCCGGGGTTTATCTATCGTTGCTGCTTTGATGAAAAGCGTACCATGACCTTCCTGAGCAACGGATTCCGTGAAATAACCGGATATGACCCGGAGGCGGTACGCAACAATACCAGGGTTCCCTACATCAATATCATTCACCCGGACTATCGCGTAGTGGTACTGAACGAGTGGAGCAAGCACCGAAACAAATCCACCCCACTGTCGCTTGAATACCCCATCATACGGCCTGACGGAACAACCGGATGGGTTTGGGAAAGAGGGCAGACCATCACCGATAACGACGGGGTACCGATCTTTGCCAAGGGTTTTGTCACCGACATCACAGAAAGAAAAAACACAGAACTGAAGCAGAAAAGGCTGCTGAACACCGCCGAAGACTTCCTTCAGATGGCTGCTGAAAACATTGACTATCAGGCCATCGTTGACACATTCCGTCAGTTTGCCGGGGCCCGGTTTGTGGCCCTCAATGTATATGACAGGACAGGAAATACTTACACAACCATGGCCATTTCCGGCATGTCATCACATGTTAAAAAGATTGTGACACTACTTGGTTATGACCTGGTAGGGAAACGGTGGGATCACGATCCGGTGCGGGCGGAAATGATCCGCGCCAATACCCTGACGCGCTTTCACGATATGGGTGCCCTTGCCGGGCACATGCTTCCGGGCTTTGTCATTCAAGCCATTAACAACCTGGGCAATATGGGGGAGGTATGCGTGCTGAAGATCATGCAGCACACCCGCATGGTAGGAGACTTCACCTTTGTGATGCCCAAAAACAACATCTACAGGGATGACCACCTGGCCAATATTTTCTCCCGCCAGACCGGGCTGCTGCTCATCCGCAAACGTGCAGAGGAAGAACTCAAAGAAGCAAAAACCCAGGCTGAATCGGCCAATCAGGCAAAGAGCGAGTTCCTGGCCAATATGAGCCATGAAATCCGCACCCCGCTGAACGCCATTCAGGGTTTCAGCGAAATTTTGGAGAGCAGGCTGGAGCAATCCGAAAACAAAAATATGATGCGATCCATCACATCTTCCAGCCAGCTGCTCCTTTCACTGATCAATGACATCCTTGACCTTTCCAGAATCGAAGCCGGGAAAGTGTCTTTTAACCCGCAGCCCACTGCCATGCCGGAACTGATTCAGGATACACACATGATGTTCCGGGAGAAAATCCTCGAGAAAGGACTGGACTTTGTCGTTGAAGGAACAAAGAACATCCCCGACAGGCTGATTTTGGATGAAACCCGTATCAAGCAGATACTATTCAACCTCCTCAGCAATGCCTTCAAGTTCACCAACTCCGGGTATATTCGCCTCAATGTGACATATGAGGCAGATGCCGGCCACAACGTCAGGCCATCTGCAGAGAACGTTTTTTTTAACGGGCAGCGGGGCACCCTGACCATCATTGTGGCTGACACAGGCCTCGGGTTTGATGCCGAACAATACGCTTACATATTTGAAAATTTTTCTCAGCTTAACCCCCACATTAGCAGAGAACATCAGGGCACAGGACTTGGCCTGGCCATTGTAAAGCGGCTGACTGAAAAAATGGGCGGAACCGTTTCGGTAGAAAGCAAAAAGGGGAAAGGCACCTCCTTTACACTAAGCTTCCCCGGGGTGGAAACAGCCACAGAACGATCCGAACCGGTACAGGAACCTCAGCCTGCCGGCGATAGCCAGCATTTTGATCCCGGACCGGTAATGGTGGTGGACGATGTGCAGTCCAACAGGGAGGTTGCAGCCGCCCTGTTGCAAAGCATCGGGGTTGAAACAGTACTTGCATCAGGTGGTCAGGAAGCCTTAGAAAAACTGGCAGCCCGGCAGCCATCGCTTATCCTGCTTGACACACACATGCCTGAAATGGGAGGTGATGAAGTAGCAGGAAAAATCAAAGAAAACCCGGCATGGTCCAATATTCCGGTTATCTCCTGCAGTGCATCCAAACCGGAAGAACGGGCGGATGGTGCACAACCTGTTTATGACGGATTCCTGCTGAAGCCCCTGACCCGAAACAAGCTGGAAAACACCTTAAAGTCTCATCTGTCCGTGGGGGAGGGTAAAGAACCCATGCAGCAGAATAACACCAAAGAATTTGTTCCCCCATCCCTTTTAAATGAAACAGCACCCAACACGGATCCCGGCCCTGTTTCTGAAGAAGTATTGCAACAACTTCCTGAAGTGTTACAAACGCTTGAGGGTGAACTGATGCCAGAATGGGAGCGGATCAAAGATCAACTGGTGTTATTTAAGATTGAAAACTTTGCATCCAGGGTGGCCGGACTGGCCGAAAAATACTGCTTGACCGGGCTGGAACATTATGCACATCAGTTACTGGTACACGTAAACGAACTGGATCTGGAGGCCATTGCCCGGCATATTCAATTGTTCCCGCATTTGGTTGACAACCTCAGGAAAAAGCATCAGGATACGGACCGGCCGGATAACAGTGTAAAACCCCGGACAGAAGAATGAAAAATGCACAACGGAATACAGTATATTTGTTCATTATAAATTATCCCTGTACTCCATAATTTTAAATGACATAAGTGGCATAAACATATGCAAACACCTGAAGCGAAGAATTTTTCCATCCTGGTGGTGGACGACAACAAGGAAAACCTCAAGGTGGTCAGCAACTTCCTTAAAGTTGAGGGTTATCAGATCGCCTTGGCCATCAGTGCTTCTGACGCATTGAAGATTCTTCAGGACACCCCCATCGACCTTATTTTGCTTGATGTGATGATGCCTCAAACCGATGGCTTCTCCTTTTGCAGACAACTTAAGGAAGACGACCGCTTTTCGGAGCTTCCCATCATTTTCCTGACGGCCAAAACCGAAACCAAAGACCTGGTTGAAGGATTTCAGGCAGGCGGGGTTGATTACATCACCAAACCTTTCCAGAAAGAAGAACTGATAGCCAGGGTGAACAACCACATTGCCCTGTCTCATGCCAGGCGGCAAATCAGGGATCAGGCTGAAGAAATCAGCAAGATCAACCGTACCAAAGACCGGCTGTATTCAGTAATTGCCCATGATATTAAATCACCCTTTTCAAACATATCCATGCTGATCTCCTCCCTGGCTGAAGGCTACCTGGAGCCCGGTTCTGAGGAGTTCAATGAGATTCTCATGAGCATCAACGAATCTACCCAGGAAACCTACGAACTGCTGGAAAAGCTGCTCCAGTGGACCCGTTCACAGACCGGCGACCTGGAGTTGTCTCCGGAAGCCATCCAGGTGGATGAATTAATTGCCAGTGTTTGCCGCTTGCTGAATCCTCAGGCAGGAAAAAAGGAAATCAGCCTAGAGCATCAGGCTGAAAAGGATCTGGTCATTGAAGCAGACCGAAACATGCTGCAGAGTATTTTGCAAAATCTGATCAGCAACGCCATAAAATTCACTGAAAAAGGCGGGAAGGTCTCTGTAGAAGCCTCCCGGGACAACCAACAGGCCGTAATCTGCGTTACTGACAACGGAGTCGGGATGACCCGGGAAATCATGGAAAAAATGTTCACCGACCAGGGGCAACTTACCACCCGCGGAACCGCCGATGAAAAAGGAAGCGGACTGGGGTTACTTCTGGTCAGGGATTTCACAGAGAAAAACAACGGAACCATTGACGTGGAAAGCACCCCGGGTTCCGGCAGCAGCTTCACCTTAACCTTTAACCTGTCGTCCTGAAAAACATATATCCAATGGAGGAAAAAAAGCTGAACATTCTGGCCCTTGACGATGACCCCATTATCCGGAACCTGCTCCGCTCAATGCTGAAAGACAAGACCAGGCTCCACGTAGCCGACAAGCCGTCCAGGGCATTTGAATTATTGAAGAAGGAACCGATCGATTTGCTGATATCAGACTTCATGCTTCCTGAAATGGATGGCCTCAAAGTACTGGAAAAGGTCAAGGAGACCCACCCGGATGTGGAAGTGATCATGATCAGTTCTGAAGGCGACATGAATACGGTGATCGGAGCCCTTCGCCAGGGTGCGGTGGATTATTTCCGGAAACCTTTTAAAGCAGAAGATATCTGGATTGCCATTGAACGCACCCGGAAATACGCTGAACTCAACCAAAACCTGAACAACTATAAAAACCGCACCCGTCATCTCCAACAGGTGATCGAGGAAGAGGCAGGAAGCAACATTGTCGGCAACAGCCCCGCGATCAAAGAGATCCGCAAGCAGATGAAACAGGTGGCCGGAACCCGGGATACCTCTGTGCTGATCCTGGGTGAAAGCGGAACCGGCAAAGAGCTGGTTGCCAGGGGAATTCACAACATGAGCGACAGAAAAGAAGAAATGTTCGGGGCCGTCAACATGTCGGCCGTTCCCGACACATTGTTTGAAAGTGAGTTCTTCGGCCACAAAAAAGGGAGTTTTACCGGGGCCGTGGCCGACAAGGCAGGATGGTTCGAAATGGCCAACAAAGGCACCCTGTTTTTTGATGAGATCGGTGAGATGGATCAGTCATTGCAGGTTAAACTTTTGCGTGTGCTTGAAGACCGGAAGTTTACCAAAGTGGGCACACAAAAGGAACAATCCTTTGATATCCGCATCATTGCTGCCACCAACAAAACACCCGAAGAAATGAGCACCGGTAAAGAATTCCGGAACGACCTGTATTACCGCCTGAGCACATTCACCATTTACCTGCCCCCGCTGCGAGAGCGGAAAGAAGACATTTCGCTGCTTGTCGATCATTTTTTTGGCTCACTGGCAGAGAAAATGGGAAAAGATATCCAAAAGATCCATCCTGATGTAAAAAAAATGTTGCAGGCATACGATTTTCCGGGCAATATCCGCGAGCTGCGTAACATCATGGAGCGGGCCATTATTATTTGTGACGGCAAAGAGCTGCTCCCCGAACACTTCCCCCACACCGTTAAGGAACAGAAAAAGGAAGCAGCAGCCAATGGAGTCACGGGCGAACCTGACACCCTGGATTTGAAAGAGCTGGAAAAAAATGCCATTCGCACGGCACTGGAAAAAACCAATTACAACAAAAACGAGGCTGCCAAGCTGTTGAACCTGGAGTGGAACGCCCTTTACCGGCGGATGCAGAAATACAACATCGGTTAGGGTGCACCAGAATCACCAGTACAAGAATCAAAGCGAGGCAAGAATAAAACAGGGGAATACCAAATGTAACACCGGTTAAAATATGCCATGACCATTCTTCCCTTCATATACAATGTGGCGTTGCTGATCTCCATGGCGACCATCTACAGCCTGATGCTGCAATGGTTCCGGAAAGGATCCCTGCGGCTAAAGCTTTTGTCCGGAGCCCTTTTCGGAGGTGTAACCACCGTGCTGATGCTGAGCTCCTATGAATTGCAACCCGGCATATTTTTTGACGGCCGCTCGGTAATCCTCAGCCTCGCAGGCTCATTTGGCGGCCCCGTTACAGCAGGGTTGGCTGCACTAATTGCTTTGGTATCCAGGCTGATTATTGGGGGAGCTGGTTTGGGGATGGGTGTGGCGGTAATTATAAGTGCTTCCCTGTTGGGCATCTTCCACCATCGCCTTCGCCAACAATACCACTCCGCCTCTGCCCCACTTTCTTTTTTGGGGCTGGGCCTCACTGTACATGTGCTGATGCTCTTTTTCTCGGTATTGCTTCCAGGACCCATAACCTGGGAAGTTCTTCCAATGATTTTTCTTCCTGTTATAACCGTATTGCCCCTGGCCACCCTGTTGCTTGCACTGCTTTTCCGTGGCCGTGAACAACAGATCGAGCTGATTGATGAGTTGCAGGCATCAGAAGAGCGCTTCCGCCGGGTATTTTTACAAAGCCCGTCACCACAGATGATCCTGGACCCCAGCGACGGCCGCATTGCAGATGCCAATGAGGCAGCTTCCCGGTTTTACGGGTGGTCAAAGGAAGAGCTCTGTAAGATGAAAATATCCAAAATCAACAACCTGACCGAAGAAGAAGTCAAACAAAAAATGCAGGCCACACTCAAGGACCACAGTTCTTTTTACCAGCTCAAGCACCGGCTCGCTTCAGGAGAGATCCGGGACGTTGAGATTCACTACGGAAAAGTGATCATTGAGGGCAGGTCCATGATTTTTTCTGTCATCCATGATGTGACCCTGAGAACCCAGATCCAGGCAACCCTGCAAAGAGAGCGCAAACTGCTTCGCACTGTCATTGACCAGCTTCCGTCTACGGTATATGCAAAAAACAAACGCCTTGAAAAAACACTGGTTAACAAACAGGAGCTGAATTTGCTGGGTAAAACCAGTGAAGAGGAAGTCCTGGGTAAAACCGACTATGATTTCTTCCCCAAAAACGTGGCAGACCGGCTGGCGGCTGACGACCGAAAGGTAATCGAGGAAGGTGTAAAGATTTCCAACCGGGAAGAAAAATTCACCGGACCAGACGGAAAACCCGTATGGATACTTACCTCAAAAACCCCGTTCGTAGACCCCTCCGGTTCCATTGCCGGCCTGGTTGGTGTGGGAAGAGATGTCACCGAACTGATTGAGACACGTGACCAGCTTGAAAAGGCCAAAAAAGCAGCTGAGGATGCCAACCAGGCTAAAAGCGAGTTTCTGGCCAATATGAGTCATGAGATCCGCACCCCAATGAATGCCATACTCGGGTTCAGCGAAACGCTTTACGGGCAGATCACCAATCCATCTCACAAGAAGATGCTGGACTCTGTGTTGTCAAGCGGACAACTCCTGCTTTCACTGCTCAATGACATCCTGGATCTGTCAAAAATTGAAGCCGGCAAAATGGAGATCCGCACCCACCCCACCAACATGGCGGAGATCCTTCATGACCTGAAAACCCTCTATCAGACAAAGGCCAGCGCCAAAGGACTTACTGTCAGGGCTGATATCGTGCCCGGATTCCCAAGACTGGTGGAAGTGGATGAGATCCGGATCAAGCAGATTTTGTTCAACCTTGTGGGCAATGCCGTTAAATTCACACAACAGGGAAGGGTTGACGTTGAACTTGAGTATATCCCTGAAAAAGGTAAGCCGGGAACCCTTAAAATACAGGTCTCTGACACCGGACCCGGCATCCCGGAACAACAACAGGATCAAATTTTTAAACCCTTTTATCAGCAAAGCGGCCAGTCAAACCGCCAGTTTGAAGGTACCGGGCTCGGGCTTCCCATTACCAAGCGATTGGTGGAAAGCATGCAGGGTAGTATTTCTGTGACGAGCCAACCGGGCAAGGGATCAGTCTTTACGGTGACTATACCCGGTGTCAGACAAGGTGATTACAAAGAAAAAGAAAAACTTAAAGGCGCTGAATCTCCCCCGGCAAACATTAAATTCAGGGAAGCAACCGTTTTAATCGTTGACGACGCCATGGAAAACCTCAAGTTGTTTGGGGTGATGCTTGCCGGAACTGGCCTGAAAGTACTGCAGGCCAAAAACGGGGAAGACGCCCTTAAACAGCTTGACCATCACCAGCCTGAACTCATCCTGATGGATTTGCTGATGCCCGGAATGGATGGATATCAGGTGGCTGCGGAAATCCGAAAAGACCCCAGACACAACAATACAACCCTGATTGCTTTTACCGCCTACCTGCACACCGACCAACAGGCCCCCGAACCGGATCTTTTTGACGGGTACATTTTCAAACCTGTAACACGCCAACTGCTCCTGGAAACCCTTTCAAATTATCTTGCTGTAGAAAAAGTGGAGTATGCAGAAAGTTCAAACAGCGATCAGCAGGGCGGGGAAGCCGCCGGGGTGCAGGCCAGGAAAGTCGCCGGAGAGGCCCGGAAAGTCGCCGGAGAGGCCGGCCGGGATGCTTCCATCCCGGAAAACCCGGATGAACTGTCTGAACAGTGCAGGGAAAAGCTACCCGGGCTACTGAAAAAGCTTCAGGAGGAATTTTATCCCCGTTGGGAAGAGATCAAAGACCACTGGGTACTCTTCAAAATCGAAGACTTCGGGCTTCATTTGCGCAACGAAGCAGAAGAAGCCGGGGCCGAATACCTGGTGCACTATGCAGAACGCCTGCTTGAGTCGGTGGATTATTTTGACCTTGAGAACATTAAGGCAGTTCTCCAGGAATTTCCGGAAATGGTAAAATGCCTGGAAAAGTTCTGCCGCAAGCTATAAACCAAAACAATATAAATGCCATCAACGATTCATGGCAACTGGCTCATCCAATTCAAAAACAAAGAACTGGGTGATGTGGCACAGATGTTGTTCAATACATACCGGGGTTTTACCCCATAACAAACAGCACGGGGCAAACTGTTTTGAACAAACTTTTTCTGGCAAACCGCGCGGGGCAAACTGATCATGTTAAACTGAAAAAACAATCTGAGTTGAATCCACACATGTCTCCATATCGACTGATCTTACTCTCCCTGTTGATGCTGTTTGTCATCGCCCCGGGATTGTTCGCTCAAAATGATAACGGACGGAGCACTTCTGTCAGCATCAGTGCCTCAGCCACCGTGGTAGGCGGAGACATTGAACTGGAAACCATCAGCGATATGGGAATTCTGGAAGCACAGGCCTTGCAGGAAGATGACCTGATTTATATCAACCCGGTGTTTGACCCCGAGGCCGGTATCATGCGTGCCAGGGGTAACCCCAATGCAGAGATCCGGGTAAGCTACCTGGAAGAAATGGAGGTCACCCGCCGCGAAGGCCAGGGTAGCCTGTTCTTTGAATATGAGGTTAGCGGGTTTCCCGGCGACAACCAACGCGAATCTGAGTTGCTTACGGAAATTGAGCGGGAACTGCGCTTCAACGAAGATGGGGTTTTCTATTTCTACATCGGCGGCCGGGTTGATCTGAGTGATGCGCTTCCCGGCAATTATGACGGAGAATTCACCATTGAGATTGAATACATCTGAAGTTCACCCTGTGAATGGAGTGCTGCAAATCAGGAGTTGAAGCCCTGCCCGGTGAGGTTCTTATTGGGACAGGATGGTGCAAGGCGAAACCAGTGCTGACAGGGCGTAAATAGCATGGAAAGATCACAGGGGGGTAATGAAAAATCATCAATGAGAAGCATCAAAAACCATATATACTTAGCAGGATGTCTGATTTTGTTGTCGGGTGTTTTCCAGCCCGTGATGGCGCAACGCGTCAACTTTGGCACCCATGCCGACGGCTACCAGCTTACACTGACCCCACTGATGCCTGATGTACTGGAGTTCGGTGATCAGAACAGCGGAGAAGGACTGGTTCAGATACAGCTTCAGGACAATGAAGTTGTTCCCTTAGAAATTGAGGGAGTGGCTTACCTGGATGTGACCGTTACCCTTGAGCCTCCGGACGGAGAACAACTGGTACTGACAGGAGACCCCGATTATATTGACGACGAAAACAGGAGCATGCCCGTTACCATCAAAATGGCTTATTACAACCGGGGCCAGGAAGGGATCACAGAGGAGCAGGCAAAAACCGAGGCGGTTGAAGTGGTGGGCAATACAGCCACCTTCCAGATCAGGCGCCGCCCGGGCGGACCTCCCGGACCTCCCCCAACTCCCCCGCACGCCGGCTATACACCACCCAAAGCAACGGCATACCTGTTTATTTACGGAGACCTTACCGTGGGCAATGTCAATGCGGGGCCCTATTCGGGAAAAATCAACGTGCATGTGGAATATTCAACTTTTCCGGATTAATATTTCGTTAAACCAACCCCATGAAGCCTGGAACTATGCAGCAGAAATTGTTTCCGTTTCTGACCAGATTGATTTGCGCTTTGCTCCTCTGGATCAGCATCCCGCAGATAACACAGGCCCAGTTTCTAAGGCTCCAGCTGGTGGTGGAAGAAGAAACCGGGGTGGTCAGGGGCCAGCGCCTGGATCCGGGCCTTATCCGCCCCAACGCAGGCTGGGTTGAAGTGGGGGTCACTGATGAATTTGCAGGCCGGTTCAGCATCAGCACCCAGGAAAACATTAACCTGGGGGTAACGGTAAATGCCCCGGCAGAACTGGTATTGGATGCCGGCAACAGCATGCCCATGAATTTTTATGCCGCCTACCTGAACGACGGAACTGACAACCCGGCCAATGCAACGCCCCTTGAGGCTGACAAGACCGTTTTTCCCATCAGTGATTGTGGCTGCCTGTTGGAAAATATGCACCCGGACAGGCACCAGCTTATCGCCCACCTCTTTTTTTACGCCGACCTGTATGCCGGCGACATTCAACCCGGAATATACCATGGGGAAGTACAGGTAAGCATCGAATATTTTTAAAGATGGGGTCAGGGAGCAAAAAGTCTTCAAAATGATGGAAAAATCCTCTTCAAAAATGAAGAAAATCCCGGTGGCATTAAGATAAGGTTATTTTTAAGTATTTGTTTTTCAGGTTTTTAAAGTTTCTGGCACAGCCTTTGAATTAATTCTGGCGAAGCAATACAAAACAAACTTCGAAAACAAAAAGTAAAAAATAACCCTAAAAACCCAGCACAATGAAAACTTTAAAAATTTTATTCGCAGCAGTTGTTTTAGCAGGATTTACTACAAGCGC
>PWGY01000203.1 GCA_003554665.1 Bacteroidales bacterium
CGCATGCAGACACCATTACACGCCTGCCTGAGGGTTTCAGGCTGCTTGCCCGGACAAATGATATAGGTGTTGCAGCTTTTGGCAGGTCGGAGGAGAACACTTATGGCTTGCAGTTTCATCCTGAGGTATATCACACCACCCGGGGACAGCAATTACTCAGGAATTTTGTGGTGGATATTTGCGGGTGTGCGCAGGACTGGACCCCTGAGTCCTTTGTTCAGGATGCAGTACAAAAACTGAAAGATCAAATCGGTGAAGACAAAGTAGTACTCGGGTTGTCGGGTGGTGTCGACTCCAGTGTGGCTGCTGTATTGCTGCACAAGGCCATTGGAAAGCAATTGCATTGTATCTTTGTGGATAATGGTTTATTGCGCAAAAATGAATTTGAGGAGGTTCTTGCTTCATACAAGGATATGGGGCTGAATGTTAAGGGAGTCAGAGCTGCTGACCAGTTTCTGCAGGCCCTGAAGGGAGTGACGGATCCTGAGATCAAACGAAAGGCCATTGGAAGGGTGTTCATTGAGGTTTTTGAGAAGGAAGCCCACAAGATCGAGAATGTGGATTGGCTGGCCCAGGGAACCATCTATCCGGATGTGATTGAGTCGGTCTCAGTCAAAGGCCCTTCTGTAACAATCAAGTCCCATCATAATGTGGGGGGGTTGCCGGATTTGATGAATCTTAAAGTGGTTGAGCCTTTGAACAGCCTGTTTAAAGACGAGGTTAGAAAGGTTGGCCACAGTCTGAATATTTCCCCGGCAATTTTGGGAAGACATCCTTTTCCCGGCCCCGGGCTTGGTATCCGGATACTTGGAGAGGTAAGTGCCCCAAAGGTCAGGATTTTACAGGAAGTGGACCATTTTTTCATCCAGGCTCTCAAAAAAGAGGGGTTGTATGACAATGTCTGGCAGGCTGCAGCAATTCTGCTACCCGTACAGTCGGTCGGTGTGATGGGGGATGAGCGTACCTACGAGAACGCTGTGGTACTAAGGGCAGTAGGCTCCACAGACGGAATGACCGCTGACTGGATTCATCTTCCGTATGATTTTCTGGCCAGAGTCAGCAATGCCATCATCAATAACGTTAAAGGGGTAAACAGGGTGGTGTATGACATCAGTTCCAAACCACCTGCAACCATAGAATGGGAATAATATGAACGTATTGCAATTTTTTCCCCGGAACAGACGTGTTTTAAGTAAACCTTTTTATAATATGGGGACGCGATTCATTTTTGTATTGCTTGTCATTCTTCTGATTCAGGCCGGGATTCCTTCTTTTGCACAGGAGCGTCAGGAAAGGCAGGAGGAAAGTGAACAGCAGGAGCAGGAGGAGGCCCGCGGGATTACCAACCGCTCCACCACCGTCCACATCATTGATGAAAAACCATTTTACCTTCATGCCGTACTCCAGGGTCAGACCCTGTACTCCATTGCCAGGGCTTATGGCGTTGAGCAGGAGGATATTCTGGAAGAAAATCCTGATGTCAGGTATGGGTTACAGTACAACCAGGTGATTCGCATTCCGGTTGACGAAGAAGACTTTGATGAAGAGGATGTTAAGAGAACTGATCCTGTGGAAATCAAGGAGGTGGCTCCGGAGCCGAAAGGTGATTTCACCGAACACGAAGTCCAGCGTCAGGAAACATTGTTTGGTCTTTCCCAGCAATACGGTGTTTCCATTGATGAGATCCTGTTTTACAACCCGAAAGCCCGGGGAGGACTGCAGGTAGGTCAGGTGCTGAGGGTGCCTTTGACAGATCAGCAACAGGAGCAAATCGCAGAGGTTGAAGAGGATGAAGATGTTGATATTGATGCTGAGTATCGTCTCTATGAGGTGTCTTCCGGTGAAACCAGATTTGGTATTGCACAACAGTTCGGAATAACAGTCGAGGCACTGGATGAACTGAATCCGGGAATCAGGGAAGGACTTCAGGCAGGGGAGGAAATCCGGGTGCCCACGGAACCCGTCAAAACTGCAGACGAGGAACTCCGTCCTGAAAGGCAAAGTTATATTTTTCTACCCACCGATTTAGATGAAGAGGTCGCACCCCGGCCGGATGCCTATTGTTTTGAACCTGATCATCAGGATCAGTACGAGGTGGCCTTATTGATCCCACTTTTCCTTGAGGAAGTGGAGTTTCCGGGAGAACTGCTCCTTATGGAAAATCATTACCCTGTTACAATGCCGGATAACTCAATGATCGAAAGCCTAAGGCGAAAAGATCCACGGATTCAACCTGCCGAAACCCTTCCGCTTGATCATCCTTCTTTTGCTTTTTTGAGCTATTATCAGGGTGCCTTACTGGCGCTTGACTCTCTCCGTGACCAGGGTATGGACGTCACCCTTCATGTGTACGACGTTTGTCAGCAAATGCCCAAGGCCAGAGAAGCAACCGACAGTGATGGTTTTCAGGATATGGACCTGATCATCGGTCCTTTCTATGAGGAAACCCTTGATTACATTGCTGCTTATGGCCAGCGCCACGATATTCCTGTGGTATCTCCTTTGTTGCCTGCCACTGAACATTTACGTGATATGCCCAACCTGTTTAAAGCCACTCCATCACTGGAGACAATGCTTTCTGAGGTGGCAAATTATGTCTCTGTTAACTACCCCAGGCAAAATATTTTATTGGTGCACAACAATCAGCCTGGTGCAGAGGAAGTGATCAGTGCTTTTCAGGATACCCTGTTGCAGAAAGTTGCCCAGCACAATCAATTATACGATAGCCTGCACCTGGCCAGGGTAAACGGTTATTATTTTGACAATACCCTGGTTGGAAACCGCAGGGCCAGTAAATTGGTGATGGCGGATGCAGGAGCCGGACAAGCGCCGGAGATGTTTTCCGGGCGACGGGTGGCCCGCCCCGGAAATGTGCAGGAGGTGATTTATCGTAGCGAAGGAATAGAGGGAGTCATGGGAAAAATGAGACCGGATCAGAAAAATGTATTGATTACCCTGATCAGCGGTGAGCCATTTTTGTCTGATTATCTGCGTCAACTTCATGAATACCGTCGCGAATTTGACATGTCAGTATTTGGTATCCCCGAATGGGAGGATTATCAGAGCATTGAAATTGATTACCTGCAAAACCTCAATGTTCATATATTTGCCCCCGATTTTTACGATTACTCGGACGGTCATATACAGGATTTTGTGAACAGATACCGGGGGGTTTATCACACTGAGCCAGACGATGATGCCTTTAAAGGCGCACAAACTACCTATTTCTTCCTCAATGCATTGTATGAATACGGCAAAGACTTTGACCGTTGTATGGCGCTGCTGAACAAAAGGGGTTTTGATAGTCCGTTTTCATTTCGGCGTCCTTTTGGCAACGGACATGGCTGGGAAAACACCAATACCAGTATTTCCCGTATCCAGAATTACCGGCGGGTGGATGTCAGCCGGCCCATTGATGTTCATGCCGGAGAAGACCCGGATGATAGTGAAGATGTCAGCGAAGATCAATGACCTCAATCTCCGGATAGGCTGAGGGGTCAAAAGAAAATGTGCCGTCGGGAATATCAGGGTTTGGCTCCAAAGACCGTATCTTGTAACGGTAGATGCCCCCGTGCCTGTCGTGGGCCTCTGTATACTCAAGCCTGTGGCTCTCTGTATGAATGGCAACCCGGTATTTATAGAATGCCTGTGGTTGTTCGGGTATCATATCAATGATATGTACTTTTTCGCTGTTATGGGGCTCTTCCCTAAGCCAGGTCGAGCGAAAATCCTTTCGGAAATTGTCAAGTACTGAGGTAGGGGTCATGGCGCCTTCTGTATCTTCAGCCAGGCTGATGTGTACTTCATTGACCTCTTCCATGAATGTCCAAACTATTTCGCCATCGGATATGAAATAATTGTCACCAATGCGCATATGGTATTGATCTCCTTTTGTATATAAAATGGCATCTGTTTCCTCTTCGTAAGCATTCCCATTTTCTTCCATCTGATATACAAATGAAGCGTAAAGTGACTCATAACTCCGCAGAACCCGCCCTGCCTCTTCCAGGATCTCCTCAGCCTTTTCTTCATAGATCCGGGGAGGATCGTCCTGACCCTGAATCGCTGCCAGCTGCATGCAGAAGATTAAACAAATAACTGGGATCATAATTGTCATGTTTTTTTATTCATTCTGTAGAATTTCCTCCAGGCGCATTTCGTCTCTGACCCGTACCTCTCTGGCTTTGCTGCCTTCAAAGGGGCCGACAATTCCGGCTGCTTCAAGTTGATCAATAATCCTGCCAGCCCTGTTGTAGCCAAGCTTTAATTTACGTTGGATCAATGAGGTGGATCCCTGTTGGGTGGAAACCACAATGCGGGCGGCTTCTTCAAACAATTCATCCCGTTCGGATGGATCTCCCGCTTCCTGTTCAGCTGCTTCATCTTCGTGGTATTCAGGCAGGTGAAAAGCGTCGGGGTAGGCTTTTTGTGACCCGATGAATTCGCAAATGCGTTCAATTTCCGGGGTGTCAATAAAAGCACATTGCAGCCGGAGCAGATCACTGCCCGTAGACAGCAGCATGTCTCCGCGACCGATTAGTTGTTCTGCACCTCCGCTGTCGAGTATGGTGCGGGAATCGATTTTTGAAGTGACCCGGAAGGCGATTCTTGCCGGGAAGTTGGCCTTAATGGTTCCGGTAATGATATTGACGGATGGCCGTTGTGTGGCAATAATCAGGTGGATGCCCACTGCACGGGCCAGTTGGGCCAGGCGCGCGATCGGAAGTTCAATTTCTTTCCCGGCTGTCATGATCAGGTCGGCAAACTCATCAATAAACAAAACAATATAAGGCAGAAAGCGGTGACCCATATTGGGGTTGAGCCGGCGTGCCACAAATTTTGCATTGTATTCTTTGATATTTCTTGCCTGGGCATCTTTAAGCAGGTCATATCTGTTGTCCATCTCTACACAAAGCGAGTTGATGGTTCTTACTACCTGCCGGGTTTCTGTAACGATGGCTTCTTCAGCATCCGGAAGTTTTGCGAGAAAATGTCTTTCAATTTTTGAGAAAAGATTCAGTTCAACTTTTTTGGGATCCACCAGGACAAACTTTACATATGCCGGATGCTTTTTGTAAAGGATGGATGAAAGGATGGCGTTCAGACCAACAGATTTACCCTGCCCGGTTGCTCCTGCCATTAAAAGGTGGGGCATTTTTGTAAGGTCTGCAATAAAGGTTTCGTTGGCAATGGTTTTGCCCAGACCTATAGGGAGTTCGTAAGAGGAGTTACGAAAACGATCACTGCCCAGCACGGATTTCATGGACACGATCTCCGGTTGACTGTTTGGTACCTCAATGCCGATGGTGCCTTTACCGGGAATGGGAGCAATGATTCGTATTCCCAGTGCAGCAAGGCTGAGCGCGATGTCGTTTTCAAGATTGCGAATCTTGGAGATTCGTACACCAGGAGCCGGAATGATCTCGTAAAGGGTAACTGTGGGGCCGACGGTTGCCTTGATTTTGTCAATGCTTATATTATAATTGTTCAGTGTTTCAATGATGCGGTTTTTGTTGGCCTCCAGCTCATCTTTGTTCACTTGAATTGTGCCGCTTCCCCTGTCGTCGAGCAAACGCAGCTCCGGCAGCTGGTAGCGCGGAAGATCCAGTGTCGGGTCATATTCCCCAAGGTGAGACAGATCTGGCATGTCATCTCCCTCATTTGAATAAGGATCTTCAATTGCCTGGTAATTACTGCCTGTAACTTTGCCGTCAGCGATTTCAATTTCCAGTTCATGATCCCCGACGGCTTTCTCTTCTTTTTCTTTGTCATTTCCAGCATCCGGAAGCAAGGTGTCAAGTTCGATACCGGAGGCAGCAGGTTCTTCCGGCTTTTCCGGGGAGTAATCTTCATCCTGTGAAATAGCCGTTGCGGTATCAGTTTGTGGATCTGACTCTTCATCCGCAGGTGTGCGTTGCTGATCGTCTGAAGGGGGTTCTGAAACGGATCCCTCATCCCAGGAGTCAGCCGAATCGGCAGAAACCAAGGTTCCTGCTTTGGCCTGTTTCCCACTGAACAATCCGGCCAGGTAAACCCAGACATTTCTGAAATTGGGGTCAAATACAATGATGACCCATACCCCGGCTGTGAATAACAGTAGAATGGCCGTTCCGGCTTTTCCCAGTAATCCATTCAGCCACATAGCCCCTTCATATCCAAATATTCCGCCGAGGATCAGTAAATCACCGGCACCGATCAGATAACCAAAAAAAACAGAAAACCAGGCCAGCAGAAAAATTGCATTGGCGATGGTTCGCTTTACAGGGAGTATGCGAAAACCAGATAAAATACGAATGCCCGATACAAACAATATCAGCACAAAAGCAAACGATGCAATACCAAATCCCTGTTTGATAAAAAAGTGAGCCAGGATGGCACCGGTTCGCCCCATCATATTGTCTACTTCAATGGAAGAATCCGTCAGTAAAGCCCAGTTGAAGCTCCTGCCGTCAAGCAGGGCATCATCGGCTTTCCAGCTGAAGAGGTAGGATGCGAATGAAAGCAGAAAAAAAACGGATAACAATACCATAAACAGCCCGGCGGCCTTGCGTAACCGGCTGTCAGAAAAAAGTTTTCCCGATCCCGGCCAGGTCTTTTTCTCACCCTTATTGCCAGCCCTGGCTTTGGTGGAAGATTTAAAGGTGTTCTTCTTAAATGTATTGTTGCTGGAAGGCATCCCCCTGAGGTTAAGTTGAAAACTAGCAAAGTTAAGAAAAACGTTATTTAAAACCCGAGGGTTTTAAGCATCGATTTATAACTCTGCTCTTTTGCAAACAACTTTGTGTGATATTCACCTTCTTCGTCCTGGTCAATAATGACCATTTTGGGTGCCGGGATCAGGCAATGCTGAAGACCGCCAAACCCTCCCAGTGATTCCTGGTAGGCCCCTGTGTGAAACATCCCGATATACTGGGTGCTGTTTTTTTTCAATTTTGGTAAAAAAACGGCGTTGGCATGGGCCTCAGCATTGTAATAATCCATGCTGTCGCAAGTCAGCCCTCCAAGATTCACCCTTTCATACTCCATGTCCCAGTTATTCAGTGCCAGCATAATAAACCGCTGCTTGCTGGCCCAGATGTCGGGCAGCGTGGTCATGAAGCTGCTGTCGATCATATTCCACAACTCGCGATCGTTCTGTTGTTTCTGGTTCAGAATCGAATAGAGCACGGCCCCGCTTTCACCAACTGTAAAAGCTCCAAACTCAGTAAATATATTGGGTTCAGGTACATTGTGCTGTTCACAGATCACTTTTATCTGACCAATGATCTCCTCCGCCATATATTCATAATCATATTCAAAGCCCAGTGAATTTTTTATTGGAAATCCTCCGCCAATATTCAGGCTGTCCAGCTCAGGACAGATCTTTTTCAGCTGGCAGTAAACATTCACACATTTTGAAAGTTCATTCCAGTAGTATGCATTGTCCTTGATCCCGGTATTGATAAAAAAGTGAAGCATTTTCAGTCCGAACCGGCGATCATTCTGAATGTGTGTCTTGTAGTAGGGTACTATATCTTTGTAGCGGATTCCCAGCCTGGAGGTGTAAAATTCGAACATTGGCTCCTCCTCAGCAGCTATGCGGATTCCGAGATTACATTGCCTGTCATCCCGGATGAGTTCGTTATATTCCTTGATTTCATCCTTGTTGTCGATTACCGGAATGGTATTTTCAAAGCCGTTATTGATCAGGTCACTAACCTTTTCTGTATAAAGGGGGCGTTTAAAACCATTGCAGACCACGTAGCGGGATTTGTCAATAAGCCCCACTCTGAGTAATTCCTCCACAATGAATATATCAAAAGCAGAGGAAGTTTCAATGTGTATGTCGTTCTTGAGCGCTTCTTCAAGTACAAAAGTGAAATGCGAGCTTTTTGTGCAGTAACAATAATGGTATTCTCCGTTGTAGTCGACCCTTGCCATTGCCACATTGAACATTCGCTTGGCTTTTTGAATTTGCTGGCTGATTTTGGGCAAGTAGCTGATCTTTAAAGGTGTACCGTATTGCTTGACCAGGTCCATCATGCACAGATCATGAAAATACAGTTCATTGTCAATGACTTTGAACTCTTCCTGGGGGAAGTCAAAGGTTTGTTCGATCAGGTCGATGTATTTGTTTTTCATTACACCGGAATTTACTATTATCGTATAATCCTGAGGCTTTTATTGAATCGTATGTTACTGGGAAATCTTTTGTTCGGATCGAGGGATAACCATACAAACATGGCCCTTCCGACAATATGATCCTCTGGTACAAACCCCCAGTATCTTGAATCGGCTGAATTATGCCGGTTGTCTCCAACCATCCAGTAATAATCCATGTCAAACGTATAGGTGTCGGTCTCCTTTCCGTTGATTATGATGCGGTTGTTTTTGGTTGTCAATTCGTTGCCTTCATAAACTGTGATGATTCTTTCATACAACGGTAAATTGTCCAGGTTAATTTCTACGGTGGCTCCTTTTTCCGGAATGTATAGTGGACCGAAATGGTCTTCATTCCATGGAAAGTTCTCGTTGTGCGGGAAAATATGCTGCTCACCCTGGCCCTCCGGACGGCTGACCCTGGTCACCGATTTAACACCTCCTGCCCGTTTTATTTCCATGGCATTTTCTTCGGTCATGGCCAATATGTAAACGTCCTGTGAAGCCTGTCCCCAGTCAGTGATATTCAGCCTGTCAATGAGGCGGGCAGAAAGCCTT
Organism: Bacteroidales bacterium; assembly: GCA_003554665.1. The sequence goes on from PWGY01000203.1 coordinate 8,698, forward strand.
GTTCCATCGGTTACAACCCTGTAGTTATGTTGAACGTCCGGCGGATCGGGCAGGGGTTTATTGTTGATGTAATGGTTGCCCTCCCGGATGGCAAAGGTGTCACCCGGAATGGCTACGCATCGCTTGATATAGTTCTCTCTTTTATCAACCGGCCTGTGGGTGATGTCAAAACGGTTCCAGACCGCATCGCGACCCATCTCTCTGACAAGCGAATAATAGCTCTGGTTTTGGAGCTGAAGGGCCACGGTATCTCCCTCGGGGTAATTGAAAACCACCACATCATTGTTACTGATTGAACGTATTCCCGGATACCGGTAATGAGGAAGCTGAATCCAGTCCAGGTAGGATTGCGTATGTTCAGTGAGTGGCATTGTATGGTGGGTGAAGGGAAATGCAATGGGAGTCCGGGGGATCTTTGGTCCGTAACTCAGCTTGCTCACAAAAAGGTAGTCGCCCACAAGCATGGATTTTTCCATGGAGGAGGTTGGTATGGTGTAGGCTTCCAGCATGAATGTGCGTATGATGGTGGCGGCGATTACGGCAAAAATGATGGCATCTGCCCACTCGCGGGTTGCAGTTTTTTTGATCACCGGGAGCCTGGAAGGATGCGTATATTCTTCATTCTTTGCAAACCCAAGGTAGGGCAGATAAAGAAAGGGAAAGAGTACACCCAGTGCCTGTTCTCCAAGTCCGTTTTTCCTGAAGCACTTCAGGGTTTCTACCACCATCAGTAAAAGGGTGAATACATTAATAAACGGAAGCAGAACAAAAATCAGCCACCACAAGGGCTTGTCAATGACTTTTAACCAGATATAGGCATTATACAAAGGAATAAGTGCTTCCCCCCCCTGGTAACCGGCTTTTCGAAATATTTTCCACAACCCTGCCAAAGATGCAAGGAAAAAAATCAGGGTTAAGATCATATACATGCTCATGGCATTGAAGTTAAATCTTTAATAAATCCTTCATTGTAAATACTCCCTGTTTGCCTTGTACCCATTGAGCCGCAAGCAATGCACCTTCTGCAAATCCGCTTCGGTCATGTGCGGTATGCCTGATCTCGATGCTATCTATGACAGATTCATAGGAGACGACGTGAGTTCCGGTGATGTTTTCTATCCTGTAAGCCTTTACAGGCAATGTATCCCCCGGCAGGTTGTCATCTGCATTGCCCCATTTGCTTAAACCTTTTCTTGCGCGGATTATATCGCTGGCCAGGGTAATGGCGGTGCCACTGGGAGCATCGAGTTTTTGAGTGTGATGGGTTTCGGTGATCCTGGGCCTGTAACCATCCATGTCGGACAACATTCCGGCAAGGCAGCGGTTCAGTTCAAAAAAGAAGTTGACGCCAATGCTGAAGTTGGAAGCATAAAACAATGTTTGATTTTCTTTTTGGCACAAAGACTCAATGGCTGGCAGTTCATTGAGCCATCCTGTTGTGCCTGTGATTACTGGCAAATGATAGCCGAAGCACTTCCGGATATTATCAGGGGCGGCTGCAGGGGTTGTAAATTCAATGGCCACGTCACACTCAGCCAGGCGATCACCTTCCGTCTCCCATTGCATTTCGTTGTCAATTACAACGCTGACCATATGGTTGCGGCCAAGGGCAATCTTTTCAATGGTTTTTCCCATTTTCCCGTATCCGATGAGAGCGATTTTCAGTTTTTTTTCCATCATAAATTAAAACCTGATCGTTACAGTAAATTGTGGTCCTTGCCTTGGAAATACATTCCCGGATGTTGAAGGAAGAGCAAATGAGTCCATGCCTAAACTGAGTTCTTCACCCACATCGAAATTCATTAAATGGGCATCCACGCTGGCATCCAGAATATTCAGCAGATAAAGCGCAGCGGTAAGGATATAAGTTATTTCAAGGTTTCTCCTGTAAAAATCCATGGCCCTCTCGAGCATGGCAGTGGAATGTCTGGGGAAATCATCGACAGTGTTGGGGTTTCCATCCACTCTTGCAATCCAGGCTTGTCGCCATTTCTGGTACTCGGAATTGTTCATATCCAGAAAATAGTAAAGGGTTCCAAACCCGGCATAGATAATGGGGACTTTCCAGTATTTACGGTTGTAAATCTGCCCCATTCCGGGAAGGGTTGCTGAAAGCATGGCTGCTTTGGCTGGCGAAGGCTCGAAGGTTTCTTCCATATTTAACTCAGGATCTGGCCGGCTTTCCTGATCCTGAACCTGGGCCGTTGCGGTGGGAAGTATAAGAAAAACAAGCAGGAACAAACAGCCTGTTTTGACAAAAGGCTTCCACAAGGCGGCTTTGCCTGCCCTGTGGCCTGACGACTTATCCGTATGCACAGAATATTTCCACACCTTATTGTCTGCTGGCCTTATTGTGTTAAGAGTTCAGCGATCCGAAGCAGGTCACTTTCTGATCTGTAACTGATTACAATGGAACCCTGCCCGTTGGTCCTGTTTTTTAGTTGTATCCGGGTGTTAAATCGCTCTTCCAGAATCTTCCTGAGCTCCCGGTGTTCTTTTTGGTCTGTTGTTTTTTGTTTTTTTGCCGGTTTTTTATGCTTTTCTTCCTCGCTGTTGAGCAATTGTCTGATGATTTCTTCAAGCTCCCTGACTGACAAGTCCTGTGCAAGCACATCCTGGTATACTTCCAGCTGGGTTTGGGGATCTTCCAGTGATAACAGGGCTTTGGCATGACCGGTGGAAATAAGTTCCTGACGAAGCCCAATCTGGATCTCACCGGGAAGTTTAAGCAGCCTCAGAAAGTTTGCAATGGACGAACGGCTTTTGCCCAGTCTTTCACTCAGTGTTTCCTGGGTTAGTTTGTAGTCCTCTATCAATTGCTTATAACCCATTGCAATCTCAATGGGGTTCAGATTTTCGCGCTGGATATTTTCCACAATGGCCATTTCCAGCATGGTATTGTCTTCTGCTGCAATGATATAAGCCGGAATATCGGTTAATCCGGCCATTTTCGAGGCCTTAAGGCGTCTTTCTCCGGAAATGAGCTGAAGTTTATTGTCATCTATTTTACGGAGAGTGATTGGTTGTATTACGCCTTGCTCCTTGATGGATGCGGCAAGGTCATTCAGCGCCTCCTCATCAAAATCGGTTCTGGGCTGGTGGGGGTTTACTTCAATGATGTCGATGGGTACTTTACCGATGGTACCCACAGCCAGAAGGTCTTTTTCCACATCATAAACAGGCTGGGGTTCCACGCCTGAATCATCAAGCAATGCGCCTAGTCCTTTTCCTAAAGCACGTTTTTTGGCGTTCATATGTTTACTTTTTTGTCTTCTTCCGGTATTCTGGTCTGGTTGTTTTTCTGCAGTATTTCCCTTGCAAGATTCAGGTGGTTCAAAGACCCCCTGGAGTGGGCATCATGCATAATGATCGTTTCACCAAAGCTTGGTGCTTCTCCAAGTTTAATATTCCGGTAAATGATGGTGTCAAATACCAGATCCTGGAAATGCATTTTTACCTCCTCAACAACCTGGTTACCAAGACGGAGGCGGGCATCATACATGGTGAGCAGGATTCCCTCAATCTCCAGCTTGGGATTCAGCCTTGACTGTACAATTTTGATGGTATTGAGCAGCTTGCCAAGACCCTCCAGGGCAAAATATTCACATTGCACCGGAACGATCACCGAATCAGCTGCAGTAAGCGCATTGACTGTTACCAACCCAAGAGATGGTGAGCAGTCAATGACCACAAAATCATAATCATCCTTGACCTGGTCGATCACCTTTTTCATCATTTTTTCCCTGTTGGGTAAATTGATGATTTCAATCTCTGCTCCCACAAGGTCAATGTGGGCCGGGATCAGATCCAGGTTTGGGGTTGAGGTTTCCAGCCTTATTTTTCTGGGATCCACATCATCGATGATGCTTTCGTATATACTGGTCTTTACTACCTTCGGATCGATTCCTACCCCGGAAGTGGCGTTGGCCTGGGGGTCCGCATCAATCAGCAGGGTTTTGTACTCAAGCACGGCCATGCTGGCTGCAAGATTAATGGCTGTGGTCGTTTTTCCCACTCCTCCCTTTTGATTGGCGATGGCAATGACTTTACCCATAACAGAATAACGTTCAAATTATTTGGTTCTTGTAATAATTGATTTCCCCCGACGGATTTATGGTCTTTTTCGGGGCAAATGCAAATTTACAACTTCTCTAAGCTTTGGGGTGGTTTTTTTATGAAAAAAAAACGCCGACCTGTGATTTGCCTGCTAAAAGGGGATTATTCAATCCCCTCCTGCGTCCAGTCTATTTCAGAACCCAGCAGACTATGCGGAATCAGGTAAACTAGCAGAAGCACAATGGAAGCTGCCAGCACCCATCCCCGGTGCTGCGGGTTCCTGAATACTTTCACAAGGGCAATGAGCCAGAAGATGAAGGCGAATGCTGTTTTGTTATCAGTGAGGTCAGTCCCCATGGGCCACCCTGTCCAGTAATCTCCAAAAGCGAATTTTTGGACAATTGGTCCGAAGATCAGACCGCCCAAAACAAATGTGGTAAATGTCAAAATGGTCAGGGTTGATGTCTTTTCCCTGAATATGGCAGCCAGACCAGCCCTTGTGCTGAAAAGCATCGCAATGAACATAAAGATGATGTGGGGGAGCAATGCCCAGCCCGGTACGCTGTCTCTGAATCTTATAATGACTGGTTCTTCTGAAAGTGTCACCGTGGAACCCGCTTTCTCCAGGAATATCTGATACATGACTTTTCCTGCCGGCGGTTGTTGCGGGATGTAGGCTACCAACTGATCTCCTTCCCGCTCCAGGGGAGCCTGTGCCCACTGGTCATGGCTCGGATATCTTTTGTACATAAAGTATCCGCCGATTTCACTGTCTTTTGCCTCAATCGATACAGGGGCATCCTCATGCTGATCATAGGTGCGGATCAGCCTGTAAGAAATTGATGACTCTCCCAGTTCCACCTGACCCCTGTAAGGTTTCGTGGGGCCGGTCATTCGCTGGAAAATGGCGCTGGAAAGGGTAATGACAATGGCAATAATCCAGAAAAGAATGGTTTTGTTCTTCATGTTGTTTTATTGATTTAAGGTGCTTTCGGTGGTAAAATGATCTAAAGTTCTGTTGTGCCGGATTGCGTCATAAATGATCTGGTGGATGTCTGTTCGTATGTTTTCCCTGATCAGCAGCCTGTTATCCTGATCGGGGTAGGTTCGGTTGGAAAGAAATACGTACACCAGGTTTTCAGCCGGGTCTGCCCATGCATATGTTCCTGTAAAACCACTATGCCCGAAGCTCATCGGGGAGGCGCTCTTACAGGCAGGTCCGGACTCCGGAGCGTCAAGTGATGGTTTATCAAACCCCAGTCCACGCCTGTTGTCATTGTCAGGAAACTGTACCTTTGTAAACTCCTCGAGGGTATTTGCCCGGAAAAATTGCCGATCGCCATAATTACCGCCCTGCAGAAACAATTGCATCAGAACAGCGAGCTCTCCGGCACTGGAAAACAGCCCCGCATGGCCACTAACTCCTCCCAGCATGGCTGCGGCCGGATCATGGACATGCCCCCGGACTATCTGTCTTCGCCACAATGTATCCTTTTCGCTTGGTGTGATTTGGCCCGGATCAAAACGCTGAAGCGGGTTGAACCCCGTGAGTGAGAGTCCAAGGGGTTTGTATAAAAAATGTTCTGTGAACTGATCCAGTGTTTGTCCGGTAATATTTTTTACAATTTCTGCGAGCAGGATGAACCCAAGGTCACTATATAGATAATTGTTGCTATCGCGCAGTTCAGATTGGGCAATTTTTCGGAAAATCGTATCGCGGTAGCTTTGATGCATATACATCCCGTCAGCAACCTGAATATTGAAACCATCAGAGAAATTGTCTGAATATACTCCTTCGGCATATTCTCCTTCTTCCATTGTGGAGAGGTAGAAAGGGATCCAGGAGGTCAACCTTGCCTGGTGTGAAAGAATATCCCGGATAGATATTGGCTGTTTGTCCGACTCTTTCAGCCAGGGAAGATAGTCTCCGAGGGTTTTGTCCAGATCCATCCGTCCCTGGTCAACCAGCCGCATGACGGCGGCTGTTGTTGCTGCTACTTTGGTGACCGATGCCACATCATAAAGATCGGAAAGGGATACCTGCTGTAAGCTATCATAGGTATGGTGACCGAAGGCCTTGTTATAAATCATGATCCCGTCTTTGATCACAGCGATCTGGCAGCCGGGGTAAGCTCCGGTCCTGATCCCTTTTTCAGCAAGAGAATCAATCTGGCTGAGCAGGGGGGATGGAACCCCGGCTTCTTCCGGGTATCCGTATCTTATTCTAACAGGTTCGGGGCTGATGATTCCCTGTCCGGCATCAAATGCCGGCCTGGCACTTACCGGAAGCCTTCCTGTGGTCTGGATGCCCCCAAAGATGGCCTGAGCAGCTGCATGTTCAAAATGTGCTCCATCTTCATAAGCCACCACGATGGCATCGGTGTCCAATATCTCCTCTTCGAAAAAAGTAAGGCTGTATGGATTGGCAAAAAGCGAAAGAATCACATCTTTTCTCTGCGAAAGGGTATGAATCAGGCCGATCGATTCCGGCGTTATACCATATTCGGCTGATACGAACATGCTGTTGTTGTGCAGGGAAACGATGACCAGGTCATATTTTTCAAGTTTGGCCATTACTTGAAGGGCCCTGTCCGGAGGGTGTTTTTTGTCAATTCCGTAGACAGATACAGGGGCATATTTGTTCAGCATTTGATGAAAAGGATTGCCAGGCTTCTCTCCAATCGATAGTGCCGCTATCCGGCGATGGTTGAAATCTGACAAGGGGATCAGATCCTTTTCGTTCCGAACCAGGGTAACTGCTGCTTCGGCCAGTTGTTTCTTAAGCAATTTGGTGGAGGGTTGGTTTAACTCATCAATCAGCCCGTTGGGAAAAATAAAATCAAAGTCATCGAGACCGGCTTTCTCCTTGTAATATAATATTTTTCTGCATCGTTCATTGATAAGTTCTTCAGTGATCAGACCGTCCTGAACGGCTTTTTTGATTGTTCCAATGGCAGCAGGAACGTCCTCAGGTAGCAGCAGAATGTCATTGCCGGCCATCAGTGCGCGCAGCTCAAGTTCTCCGGGTTCAAAATAGTCAGATACGCCGCGCATGTCGAGTGCATCAGTGATTACCAGCCCCTGAAAACCCATTTCCTCTTTGAGCAGCCGGGTAACGATATTATAGGAGAGTGTAGACGGCAGTTTGGCTTCAGGTTCGAGTGAGGGAATTTCAAGGTGGGCTACCATCACACTGTGAAGCCCTTTGTTGATCAGCTCCCTGAAAGGGTAAAAATGAATGGAATCCAGTTCTTCATAGCTTTGACGCAGGAGGGGGAGTGTATGATGTGAATCTGCATCTGTATCGCCATGACCCGGAAAGTGTTTGGCAGAGGCGAAAATACCCGCATCCTGCAGGCCCTGCATGTAGGCCAGGCCCTTTTGGGCAACCTTTTTCCTTGATTCACCAAATGCCCTGAAATTGATTACCGGATTATCTGCATTGTTGTTGACATCAATTACTGGGGCAAAATTCATGTGCACACCAAGCCGTCTGAGTTGCCGGCCGATTTCCATTCCCATCTCATAGATCAGCCGGTCGTCTTCAATGGCCCCCAGTGTCATCTGCCTGGGGAAAACAATGGTGCTGTCGAGCCGCATGCTTGGGCCCCATTCCGCATCCATGGCAATCAATACCGGAGTTTTTGCCTGGCTCTGGATCCTGTTGGTCATGGCAACCTGCTGTTTAGGGCCTCCGCGGAAAAAGGCAACTCCCCCTACATTATAGTCACTGATCTCCCGGACTATCTGATCATAATAGGCCTCATCACGGTCTGTATAAACACGGATCATCAGCAGTTGCGCAATTCGCTCTTCAAGGTTGAGTGAGGTAAAAACTGAATCCACCCATGGGGTATTGTAATCCTGTGTCCCCTGTGGAATAGGCAGGGGTAGTTCATTGTTATGGCTTGCAACCGGGCTTGTCGAAAGAAAAATGGTAATAAAAAGCAACAGAACAGAACAGATCAGAAAAGGTTTTTGCATGGCAGTAACAATGAGACCAGAGAGAATTGCACATTACCCTGCAAATATAATAATCCTTCTGATCGTGGCGACGGGGGTGCCGTATTTTATGCGGTTGGAACAGTACGCAGAAACAATGGTTATATCTTCATAGTTTATAGATACGCCATTTGCCTGACTTCAGGTACATCAAAGACCCCAGGCCGAGCATGGTAAAATACACCACTTCGACAAACCAAACTACCGGTGCGGAGGCATTGAAGACAACAGCCAGGATAAAGGCACTCAGCAGGTAAAACGTGATCGATAAAATTTCAATCAGCAAAGCGACCATGGTTTTTCCTGTTCCTGACAGACCACTGAAAAGGATCATTCCAAATGCAAAGGCAATCAGTGCCAGAGAAGTAACCCGCAGCAGGGGAATGCTTGCTTCCACAAGTGCCGGGTCTGAAGTGAAAAGTCCGGCAATTTGGGCCGGCATAAATATGTTCAGCTGAACGATTGCCAGGGTTATGGATAATGCAATCATCAGAACCTTTCTGATCAGGGAAATTACCTGGCGGCTGTTTCCCTGCCCGATCAGGTTGCTGACAATTGTGTTGGTGGCGGAACTCAGACCCAGAACAGGTATCATCAGCAGCATGTAAAAACTGCGGGTAATATTTGAGGCCGCAAGGGCGGTTTCGCTGATCTGTTCAATTACCATAAAAAAAACAAACCATGCGGCATGAGCAAGGAAGTACTGAAACATCACAGGAACAGCCACTTTCAGCAGGGGACGATACTGTTTCCAGTTTGGGCGGTGGAAGACAAAAAGCCGGCAGGTAGAGAGCATTTTGTTTTGATGCGACCAGTAAATGAAAAAACCGAAGGTGACAAATTCCGCAATATTGGTTGCCAGTGCAGCTCCGGCAATCCCCATTGCCGGCAATCCAAAATGACCAAATATGAGAATATAGTCGAGGATAATATTTGTAACCGCCATTACGGTGGTACTGAGTATAAGAAGCCGTGTACGGGTTATTCCGGTATAGAAAGCATTAAAGGCCAATACCATAAAACCAAACAAAAATCCAAACCGCCTGTAATCAAGGTAAATAAGGCTTTCAGTCCAAATCATGTCTGACTTCAGAAACCAATGAAGGAAAGAGGGTGCAATAAAGGTCAGAAACAAAAAAAGCAGGAAGGCAATGGCGATCAGGAAATATACGGCATGGTCAAAAACAAGTCCGATCAGGTGTTTTTTGTCTTCCCCGTTGCGACGACCAATAAGAATCTGGGTGCCGATTGAAAACCCTGCGCCCAGCATGACCAGGCTCAGGTAGAAAACTCCCCCGATTGCGGAGGCGCCCAGGGTAACTTCACCCAGGCGGCCCAGAAAGGCAGTATCTATGGCGATCATCAGGTTCTGGGCTGTCAGGCCCAAAATGATTGGGTAGGATATCTTCCAGATACTTTTATAAGTGTTATTTGCTTCAGGCATGTTGCAACCAGACTAATCCACAAATAAAACCAATCCCTTCAGGTACTGCCCTTCAGGGTGAAAAATATTTACCGGATGGTCTGCGGGTTGTGTAAGCTGATGCAGAATCCTGACGTTTCTGCCGGACTGAATGGCTGAGGCCATTACTGTTGACCGGAATAACTGCATGTCGACAACCTGAGAACAACTGAAGGTAAAAAGTACACCTCCCTGTTGAATTTTTTTCAGTGCAGCCAGATTCAGTCGTTTATAGCCCTGAACGGCTTTATGCTTCACATGTTGATGTTTTGCGTAGGCAGGTGGATCCAGAATGATAACATTGTAATCCTCCTCCATTTTGTTCAGGTAACTTATTGCATCCTCGGTAATGGTTCGGTGAATGTCTGCGGGGCCGATGTTCAGGGATACATTTTCCTCAGCCAGTGCCGTGGCTTTTGCCGAGCTGTCAAGGGAATCAACCTGCCTTGCTCCGGCCTTCAGAGCATAAACGGAAAACCCTCCGCTGTAACAGAAGGTGTTCAGCACTTTCTTTCCTTTGCAATAATCAGCCAAAAGCATTCTGTTTTCCCGTTGATCGATGTAGAATCCTGTTTTCTGTCCACCTTCAATGTCGATGAGAAAACGATGACCGTTCTCCAGTACTTCTGATTGCCGGCATTCACCGAAAAGCAGCTTTTCCTGTGAGCGGTTTTCCCAAAAAGCTGCCGGTAATGTTTCCCTGCTCTTGTCAAAAATACTGCGCAGTTTATTACCGTAAACCTTCTTCAATGCTTCGGCAATCGGGGTAAGGTAATTGTACAGCCCGGTGGCGTGGATTTGAACAACCAGGTGTCCGTCGTAATGATCAATGATGATCCCTGGCAGATGGTCGCCCTCTCCGTGGATGAGCCGATAAACATTTGTGTGGGGACTGTCGGTAAGGCCCGTCAGTTTGCGGAGGTTAAATGCCTTGCGGATTTTCTTTTCCCAGAAATCCACATCATAGGTGTCGGGTCGCTCCGGTGCGAAGGCCATAATTCTGATGGCGATGGCTGCATCCTGGTATATTCCGCTTCCCAGGTATTCATCTTTGTTGGAAAACACTTCGGCAAGGCAACCATCGTATGCCCGTCCTTCTGTTTTTTTGATTGCACCGCTGAATACCCATGGGTGAAAACGACGCAGTGCATCATCTTTTCCGGAACGCAGTATGACTTTCATTTTGTTGTAGGACATATAGGTGTTTGTTGGTAGGTTGGTGATGCATGCCGGGTTTTTTGGTTACCTGACTGTTATCGAAATTACCTTCTTTTCGTCCAGGAAAGCCTCCAGCCTGTCTTCGGGCTTCACCTGCAAACAACCCGGAGGAGAACCTGTTAGCAGGTAATCACCAATTTTAAGGGTTACGAAAGAGGAGGTGTAGGCAATTAACTGGTTCAAAGGCATGATCATTTGGTTACTCCGGCCTGTTTGGATTTTGCCCCCGGTACATTTCAGTGAAAAGTTGAGGTTTCCCGGATCAGGAAGGTCATTCATCGGAAAGAAATGAGAAATTTTCATTGATCCGTCAAATGAAGTTGCTTCCTCCCAGGGCTTCCTCTCATTTAAGCACGTCTGAAGATGATCAGTGGCGGTAAAATTAACCGCCAGTCCGACTTCACTGTAATATGTATGGGCAAAGCGGGGAAGAATATTTTTTCCCAGCTTGCTAATTCTTACCGCCAGTTCAGCTCCTGCGTGTATTTCGCCGGAGAAATCGGGGAGGAAAAATGGCATTCTGCCCCTGATGAGCGCCGTTTCAGGTTTCATATATATGCGGGGTGATCCTGAGCCTTGTGTGTTGCCTTCAGCCCCAACAGGGTAGTTCCCTGAGATGCAGATGATCTTCATGCAGGTTACTTGTCTTTCAGTACGGCATTTCCCTTGTCAAACCCCCGGAGAATGATCGATTGTATGGTTTTTTTTGTGGAAAGCGGGAAATCCGCTTTCATCATCCAGTCAAAATACTGGGGTTCTTTTTTAAAAACTTCTTCCACCTCTTTTCCCTTGTACTTGCCGAAATTAAAAATTTCCTTCCCGTTTTTGTTATAACCGATATGGCCGGAAAGATCGGCATTGTTATGATTGTAGGAAAACTCATACAAGGCCTGTATGTCATTTTTTACGGGACGGCTTATGCGACCGTCTTTATCTTCATACTCAACCCCTTCATAATGCCTGATCTGAGCAAGCAGAATTTCGTAGGTGGCCCTGGTGTCTGCCTCAGCTGCATGGGCATTTGTCAGGTCTTTCCCGCAGTAAAACCGGTAGGCTGCCCTCAGATTGCGCGGTTCCATTTTATGGAAGATATTCTGGACATCCACCAGGCGGCGCTTTTTGATATCAAACTGAATTCCGCATCGCAAAAACTCCTCGATAAGCATGGGTACATCAAACCTGTTGGAGTTGTAACCAGCCAGGTCACAGTTTTCCAGAAACTTTTCGAGGGTGGGTGCCAGCTGGGCAAATGTAGGGGCATCGGCCACATCTTCGTCTTTGATCCCATGCACTGCGGTTGATTCGGGTGAAATCGGAATGGTCGGGTTAACCAGCCTGGTAAGTGATTCTGTGTGGTTATTGGGCAGCACTTTAAAAATACTGATTTCCACAATGCGATCCTTTACCACATTGGTTCCTGTTGTTTCCAGATCAAAAAAGGCAATGGGTCTGGTGAGATTTAACTCCATGGTATATTCGTTGTGTTATTAAATAAAAAGGCAAGTTTGTTGCGAAGGTACAACAAATCTGTTTGCGGATAGAAACTCCATGGTCCGGATGGTATAAATACCCGCCGGAGTGCATGCATGCCTGATTGAAACCAAAGGCCGTATTGAAACCAAAGACCATATTGAAGCCAAAGGCCGTATTGAAATCAAAGACCGTATTGAAATCAAAGACCGTGTGCAATGAAGCGAAATGTGAAGGAGTCAATATGGGCCGTTATTCCCTGATACCTTTATGCCACGGATCAGATGGTTTGCCGGGTGTCAAAATCTTCCAGGTATTCGGCCACTCTTTGCAGAAACATTCCGCCCAGTGCCCCGTCTACAATCCTGTGATCACAAGCCAGCGAGAGAACCATCCGGTGACGGATGGCAATGCTGTCACCATCAGGGGTTTCCACTACAACGGGTTTCTTTTGGATCAGGCCCACGCCAAGAATACCCACCTGGGGCTGGTTGATGATGGGTGTGCCCATGGTGGCGCCAAAGGTACCGAAATTGGTGAGGGTGAAGGTGCCGCCCTGAATTTCATCGGGTTTGAGCTTGTTCCCCCTGGCACGTGCGGCAAGGTCATTGACTTCTTTGGTGAGGCCCAGAAGACTCTTGTCTCCGGCATTTTTTATGACAGGTACGATAAGGTTGCCATCGGGCAGGGCTGCAGCCATACCCACGTTGATATTTTTTCGTTTGATGATTTTTTGCCTGTCCAGTGATACATTCATCATCGGGTAATCACGAAGGGCTTTGGCAATGGCTTCGATAAAGATCGGGGTAAATGTAAGTTTTTCCTGTTCCCTTTCCTGGAGGATTCCTTTTTGCCTTTTGCGCCATTGGACAATTGGCGTCATGTCTACCTCTTTGAATAAAGTAATATGCACGGAAGTGTCTCTGGAGTGCACCATATGCTCGGCAATGAGCTTACGCATACGATCCATTTCGACCACTTCGTCTTTCTCGCCCACAGGGATTTTGGATGGAGTTTTGGCAGTCGCATCTTTATCAGAATCTGATGAACTGTCAGGGGCAGCAGCGGCAACCTCATTATTTTGCGTAGCGGGTTTTTCAGACCGGTCTTTCAGCCAGGCAAGCAGATCTTCCTTGGTAAGCCGGTTGTTCTTTCCGCTTCCGGGGATCTGCTCCAGCTCTTTCATGGAAATCTTTTCCTCCTTCGCAATATTCCTCACCAGTGGTGAATAAAACCTGGTACTTTCTGTTTGTCCGGATTCAGTATCTCTGATTTCGCCGGCAGGTTTTTCTGCTTTGGAAAGCTGGTGTTGTTCCCCCCTTTTTTGATCTTCCTGCCGGGTTGCACCGGCATCTGTATCTGTTTCTTCGCTGTGCTCGTCAGGTGATGCGTCACCGGCATCATCTTCCCCTTCCATCTCAATGATGGCGATTACCGTATCCACTTCCACGGTGTCTCCTTCACTGAAAAGTTGTTCTTTTAAGACACCTTCGACAGGGCTGGGGATTTCTGAATCTACTTTGTCGGTCGACAGTTCAACAACCGGTTCGTCCAGTTCGATGGGGTCTCCGGTGTTTTTTAACCACTTGGTGATTGTTGCTTCGGTAATGCTCTCGCCCAATTTGGGCATTTTTAATTCGAAGGTTGCCATATGATAAATGTTTTCAGATTGGTCCAATGTATTCCTGTCATTCAAACAACAGAAAGACAAAAAGGTTTGACAGATCGTTCCTGATATTGCGTTACAGGTCAGTAATTACGGGGTGGCTGTCCGAGGAAGCAGTATTTTGTGATGCAGATGTGGAGGTCATTTTCAACCTTGTAATCTTTTGCATACAAGCTGTTTAGGTTTTCGCGGGTATTCTCTTCCAGTGGCTGATGCCGGATCATGTCGCCCGGTGCAAGAATACCCGGCTTTATTGTGGGGAGTTTGTGCCTGCGTGGTGAGGGATGATAACCCACCCAGGAAATTTTTCCGGTGATTACCTTGAAAAGATTGGTAAGAAAGCCCCATCTGTATCGTTGAAAAAACAAATGTAACGGGAATGTAATCAGTAAAAAGAGGGCAAAAGAGAAATCAAAAATTCTTTTGTTCCGTCTGTTGGCAGGCAGGTGCACGGAATTAACGTTAATGGTAAATAAATCACCGAAGGACTCAATACTGTTGCTGCCAATTATATACATGCTTTCGGGCGGGGCTATTTTAAAGTTCAGCTGTTTGTTCTGTAACCCCGACATTGTATTAATGATGGACCGGGAAGAGATCTCTCCCGCACAGAAAATCACTTCGTTGACCTGGTAAATTGCAGCAATGTCTTCCAGCTGTTCTACGGTTCCCAGGTAACCCTCATTCCGGGGTAGTTCCTCATCAGGGCTGACCAGCCCCATAAAAGAAGTTTGTCCTCCCTGCCTGAGCATCTGAAAGATACGGCTGGCCTCCTCATCTTTACCAACAACAATGACCCTTTTGTTTTCCGGTTTGCCAGGATGAAGTGTTTTGTGTTTTGCCAGGTTGTAAATGATCCGGGTGAAAGACATGGAAAACAGGGCCCAGATACTACCGAGCAGGATCAATGCCCTGGAAAACCTCAGATGAATGGGGAGTAAAGCGTAGATTACAAGAATGACAACGGTGCCAAGCCCGATTCCGCGGACGACCCGGAACAGTCCGGAAGAGCGGTCATATCCGCCGCTGATATATACGGCCGACAGCCAGACCATAATGTATGCGGGAACCATCAGGTACATGAACCCGGGCGGATAATAGGTGGCGTCAGCTGCGAACATTTGGTGACCCCAG
>PWGY01000014.1 GCA_003554665.1 Bacteroidales bacterium
AAGGAAATCAACATTGCCGTAAAGGAAGGAGGCAACGACCCTGAAGGAAACCCCAGGTTGCGGCTGGCCATTGCCAACGCCAAAGGAGCGAATATGCCCAAAGACAACATCCAGCGGGCCATATCCAAAGCAGGAGACAAGAATGCCGCCGACTTCCAGGAAGTAACCTATGAGGGCTATGCCAACTATGGTGTTGCCATCTATGTGGAATGCCTTACTGACAATGTGCAACGAACCGTGGCAAATATCCGGAGTTACTTCAACAAGCACAACGGCAAACTGGAAACAAAAGGTGCCCTGAGCTTCCTTTTTGACCGCAAGGGTGTTTTCACCATCCCTGAAAAGACCCTCTCAATGGACGAAGAAGATTTCCTGATGGAAGTGATTGATGCCGGAGCGGAAGAAACTGAAAGTGAGGATGGTTTTTTGACCATATATACTGCCATGGAAGATTTCGGCCCAATGGTAAAAAAACTGGAAGAATTGGGCATTGAAGCTGAAAATGCAGAACTGCAAAGGCTGCCAAAAACCACTGTTAAACTCGACAGGGAAGCGGCACAAAAGGTATTAAAGTTGATCGACACCTTTGAGGATGACGACGATGTCCAAAATGTATTCCACAACCTGGAACTCACCGACGAAATCATGAAAGACATGTAGCTTCCTGACCGGTCCGAAAGCAGGCTGGCCGATCAGAAAGCGGGGATGGGTCAGAAACCGGGGCGACCGGTCAGAAAGCGGGGATGGCCTCAATTAGTCTTTTGGTGTAATCTTCACCGGGCCTGGCATATATTGCCCCGGCTTCACCGGCTTCAACAACCCGGCCGTCTTTCATCACAACAACCCTGTCTGACATATATTTGACCACCGCCAGGTCATGTGAAATAAAAATATAGGTAAGTCCGTATTCCCTTTTCAGGTCATTTAAAAGGTTCAGCACCCTTGCCTGCACAGATACGTCAAGGGCAGATACCGATTCGTCGCAGATGATAAACTCAGGGCTCATTGCCAGGGCCCTGGCAATGCAGATTCTTTGTCGCTGCCCTCCCGAAAAAGCATGCGGATAACGGTCAAAATGCAATGTTTCAAGGCCAACTTTTTCCAGCAATTCAAAAACCCTTTTTCTTCGCTCCCTGTCATTTTTTAAAATACCGTGAACCTGCATCGGCTCCATAATGGCCTGCCCGATACTCATACCCGGCGACAGCGAGGCGTAGGGATCCTGAAAAATGATCTGGAACCGGGTTCTCAACCTTCGGAGTTCACCTGCGGACATGCCAGACAGGTCTCTTCCCTTATACACAACACTCCCGGAATGCGGACGAATTAATTGCATGATACTTCTTCCCAGAGTGGTTTTACCACATCCCGATTCCCCCACCAGACCAAGGGTTTCTCCGCGGAAAACCTGAAAACTGACATCCGCCACTGCTGCATGATGCTCCATTGGCATGCCAAGCACATTTCTGCGGGTTACGAAACGGGTTACAAGGTTTTTGATCTCAAGAACGGGTGCTTCACTGGCATTCCCGGCCTGCCTTTCGGCTCCCACGGACATATCTCCGGCATGCAATATCATTGGGTCAGTTGATGAAAATGCTTCCTTCACTGGTGATTTAACAACCTGACCGCCATATTCTGCAGGCTCCCCACCCCCTGCAGGCTCCCCACCCATAAAATCCTCCACTACAGCCAGCCGGTCAGGTCTTTCATCCAGAGACGGACGGCATGCCAGCAGTGCACGGGTATAAGGGTCTGACGGGGTATTAAGTACGCCGGAAGTCTGACCGGTTTCCAATACGCGGCCATTCCGCATTACTGCGATCTTCCCGGCCACCTGTGAAATCACCCCCAGGTCATGTGATATAAATATCACCGACATATTATACCTTTTCTGCAAGCGCCGGAGTAGCTCAAGGATGTCTTTCTGTACGGTAACATCCAGGGCAGTGGTGGGTTCATCCGCAATAAGCAATACAGGATCACAAGCCATGGCCATGGCGATCATTACCCTTTGCTTTTGCCCTCCTGAAAGTTCATGCGGCCAGGCCCTGTAAATCCTTTCCGGTTGTGGCAGACGAACCTCAGCAAACAGTTCAAGAGCTTTATTTTTTGCGTCGGCTGCATTGCTCCGGTTATGCCACAATATGCTTTCTGCCACCTGGGGGCCGCAACGTTTCACCGGGTTCAACGAAGTCATCGGCTCCTGAAAGATCATGGCCATATAACGGCCCCGCACTGATTGCATGTCCTGGTCTGACAGATCAGGCAGATTGACCATCCCTCTGTCAGGATGGTTAAACCAAATTTCGCCTGATTTGATGCGCGCCGAACTTCTGCTGAGCAATCTCATCACAGCCAGGGCCGTGACAGACTTTCCCGAACCGGATTCACCCACCAGCCCGAGCACTTCCCCGGGGAACACCTCCAATGAAACGCTTTCTGTGGCTGAAACCACTGCATCAGCCGTATCAAATTCAACCGACAGGTTTCTGATGGATAAAAGCGGGGTGTTTTTCATAAAAGGGGATTAAAGCACAACAAACTTACAAAATCTGACTGTCTGCCAATGAATAATCTTCATGCAATGCACAAAGCAATAAAGAGAAGCATTATCTTTGTAATTATCAAAAAAATAATCTCATCAAACAAGAATCATGATTATGAAAAACTTGTCCTTATCAGTGATCCTGGCAGTCCTTCTTCTTTCGTCCTCCTGCGGTCCCCGGCAGGAACATGCAGAAGAAACAACCGAACCCCTAATGGAGGAATTGATATCCGAAACCCATCAGGCATTTTTCAATAACCTGGCCAGGCTGTGTGGAGAATCATTCTCCGGAGAACAAATTTACCGGAGCCATCATGCCTCGGGTTGGGAAGACGTAGATATGACCATGCATGTGGAAGTCTGCGAAAGCGATCGTATTCTGATCCCGTTCCATGTGGGTGAAGACCAATCGCGTACCTGGATGTTCCTCATTGAGGAAGGAAATCTGCGGTTCCGTCACGACCACCGCTATCCGGACGGAACACCTGAGGATGAAACGCTTTATGGTGGTTACGCTGACGATTCCGGCACAGCTTTTGTGCAGCATTTCCCGGCCGACCAATATACGGCTGAACTGATTGACGGAGGAGAGGGAAATGTTTGGACGGTCAGCCTGGATGAGGCCTTCACCAAGTTCACCTACCGCCTGGAAAGAGACGGTGAAAAGCGCCTGAGGGTGGATTTTGACCTTACGAACCCATTGTAGATCAAAGATGAAGGAAAACACAGAAACCAAACAACAAAAGACTGACCGGAACACCATACAGGATAAGGAGCGGGAAGAAAAGGCAATCCTTCCTGACGGCAGGAGGTTGTTCTACAAGATATATCCCAACAGCCCTGATGCCCCGTGGGTAACACTCATCCATGGTGTCGGGGGAAGTTCCATTATCTGGTTTAAGCAGATCCGTGAATTTTCCAAGCATTTCAATGTGCTTGTGGTTGACCTTCGTGGTCACGGACGTTCACGCGACCTGTTTTCCGCATATATGGGCAAAGAATACACTTTTGAGGATATCAGCCTTGATGTACTGCAGGTGCTGGACCACCTGAATATAAAAAAAAGTCATTTCATGGGGGTTTCGCTTGGAACCATATTGATCCGTGTAATTGCCGAAATAGACCCTGAGCGGGTGGAATCAATGACACTGGCCGGAGCCATTACCCGTTTGAACATTCGTTCCCGCTTCCTGGTATGGGTGGCCAAAGTATTTAAGCCTGTAATTCCTTTTATGTGGCTTTACCGTTTGTTCGCAAGGATTCTGATGCCAAACAAACGGCACAGGGAAAGCCGTTACCTTTTCATTAAAGAAGCCCAAAAACTTTATCGGCGCGAGATTAACCGATGGTTTAAACTCCTGCGGGATGTAAACCCATTGCTGCAATACCAGGTGGAACAAAACCCCGAAATTCCGACACTATACCTGATGGGTGATGAAGACCACCTTTTTCTGCAACCTGTTAAAGAACTGGTGAAGGAGAATAAGATGGCATCATTGATCACCATAGAAAATTCGGGGCATGTCTGTAATGTAGACCAGCCTCATGTGTTTAACCGGCATGCCATAGAGTTTCTGAAACAAACCGACGCTGCCTAGTTTTCGCAAACAAATGAGCACACCTCACATCATACGCCTCACCAAAGAGTTTCATTTTGAAGCGGCCCATGCCCTGTGGAATTACGATGGCCCCTGCAGAAACATTCACGGGCACAGCTATCGTCTGTTTGTAACTGTCAGGGGCAGACCGGTGACCGACAAGAAAAGCCCCAAACAGGGTATGCTGATCGATTTTTCGGTTCTGAAAAAAATAATCCATGAACTGATTATCGGCCCTTTTGATCATGCCCTGATGATCAATGCAGACACCCCTCACCTGGACATGGTCAAAAACAGCGGACTGTACGGCAAACTCACCCCCCTTCCCTACCAGCCAACCTGCGAGAACATGATCCGGGATTTTGCGTCAAAGATCCGCAAAGCCCTGCCGGAAGGAGTACATCTTCACGCTCTCCGGCTCCATGAAACGGGCACCTCCTATGCGGAATGGTATGCCGAGGACAACCCGGAAAATTCAGCAGACTAACCCATCTTACTGAAACAGGAAACGATAGCTGAGCCGGATGCTGTAATTATCACTGAAGCCCGGCCTTGCATAAGGACCGTATCGGACCATAAACTCAAGACCGAGGCTTGAAAAACCAGAGCCTGTCAGATCGAGTATGGCAATACCTGACTCCAGGAATCCTTTATCCATTGATCTCACATCCAGCCTTTTATGTGTTTCAGCAGCATCCAGGCTGCCGATACCTGCATTGGTCCGCAACACAAACTGCGGCCTGAAGGATGTTCCACGATACAGCAAATTCTCAAAGTTATGATACCAGAAAACCGCCACATAGCGATCAGAAACAAACTCATCCATCCTCATGGTGGAAAAAGCCTCCGGAGTGGTTATGGCAAACCGGCTATATGCCGACGGAGCAGTAAAATGCTTATCCAGGGGAGCCAACCCTGAAAAATAGCCGGCCCTGATCGTCCATTGCTGGGTTCCCAGCATCCTCAGCGGGAAAGTATGCTGAAACAACCCTTCAATCCGCCAGTAGCTGTATTCCCCCTGAAAAACACCATCAACTCCCCGGCTGACATTGAGTTTCCATACAGGAATATCACCACTGAACCGCATGATCTGACGGGGAGTGAGAATGAACTGCTCACCGTAGGCCAGACGGAACCGGATCCCCGCCTCAAAATACCGGGACACATCCAGCCTGCCATCCTTTTGCACCCCCTGTGGTTCAAAAGAGTACTCATCTCCGTATGTGACCCGCTCAATCCCCACATAAGGTTTTACGGTGAGAAAATTCCGATAGCCCAGAAACCGGCCCCAGATCTCATGCCTTTCTGTCATGTCCAGGGTTTCCAGGAAATAACTGCGTAAATTTTGCGCGGAAAACAGTCCCCCTGTACGCAGGAACTCGCTCCCCCCTCTTTCTTCCACATCAAGGCTGTAGTTATACCCCAGCCGAAAATCCCTTAACCTGTCAATCAGCACACTACCGCCTCCACCATATTTAAGCTCCTGATCCCGGAAACCATAGGCAAATTTCCCGTGCAACTCCACCCTGCGCGAAAACCCGGTGTTGGAGCGGAACGAAAACCCGGTCCTGAAACCCTCCCGGGCATTGTATCCCAGAAAATCTGTCAACGGGAAATCCAGACGTCCCCGCCGAAGTGCTCCTCCGAATAAGGTCTGCAAACGTTCAATCTGTCCGTCCAGGTCCTGCTCGCGACCAAGGCTGTCCAGGTAATGATAGGTATTTTTATCGCGTACTGAAAGGCTGTCGCGACGGTAGGTATTCCAGAACGATTCGTCATCCACAATGGTTTCGTCAGAAAATTCCACATGGAAAGGAGAAAAGTCGCGACGGCCCAAAGGCGGATCGACGGCAATATCAGACAAATAAGTGCGACCCTCCCCGATCACCCTGAAGTCTTGCAGACCTTCAATATTCAGCAACTCGAAATCCGTATTCAGTTGAACGGGAAACCAGTGTTGTCCATCAACCATGGCATAATTCTGCTGAATCCTTATCCTGGCATTGCCTTGCTGACCGGCAGGTTCAGCAATCACAGACTGCAACGCCCATCCCCGGCTGCTCACATTCATCACGCCTTCCAGGCCGCTGAAATTACGGCCTCTGCCGGGTCTGTAGGAAATAACATATACGGTATCTTTTTCCGAATAGATGGAGTCTTCCAGATTAAAAAAATACCGGTTGATGCTGCCCGGAGCAAGTGGGCTCAGGTAGCGGTTGTCAGTGATGTGAATATAGTCTTCGTAAAAGGAAAAGGATTGCATCTGTGATATCAGGATGGCGAATAAAGGGTGTTGCAGCCCGGAGATCCTGGATGCCAGTACGGTCTCATTGCTGCGGTCAGGGAAGCGGAACCTTCGTTCGGTTACGGTCTCCATCAGGAAAAAGTGACGCTCCTCCAGGTATCTCGACAAACGACTGGTAGCGGTATCTGCCGCAGCAGGGACATGTTTCCGGTCTTCGTCAAAGGCTCCGGTAAACACAAACTTATTGTAAGATGTATAGGTAAAGGAACTGTTTTTTTCCGGATTGTTTTGATCCCGCCGGGCCTGCACTTTTTCAATGATCCTGTGGGCAGGGTTTTCGCCGGGCACTATCACCACCTCGCGAAGTTCAACCGCTTTACGGCGGAGCCTGATATCATGAAAATCAACCCCTGCAGCAGCCGGCTGATAGGATTTGCCCTCATACCCCACATAACTGATTTGTAACCTGGCAGCCGGATCCGGAAGGGAAAGCTCAAAAAAGCCGTCTATATCCGTCATCCCACCCCGGCGGCTGTCATTGATCACAATGTGAACAAAGGCAAGCGGTTCACCGGTATCTGCATCCCTTATTCGCCCCTTAACCACCTCATCAGTTTCATCCGGGGCAAACCACACGGCCGGAGCCCCTGTAAGAACCCCCGGTAAAAGGGCCAGAAAAAAAAACAATATCCGCATCCATCAAATTTAACAAATTGGCCGAAAAACTGCATTGTTTTATTTTTTGAGTAAAAATGTATTAATTTTGTATAAATCAAAAGCATATACACAATTTTGGAAGCGTCACCCGAACCCATTTCATCCCAGGAAATACCACTGTCAGCGCTTACCGATCTGCTTTCCGCCGATACATTTTTGGGCATTGGTGCCATGCTGGTTCTGCTCTTTTTCTCAGCCATGGTTTCAGGATCAGAAATTGCCTTCTTTTCATTGAAGCATTCCCATATTGACAAGGTCAGAAAAGGGAGCAAACACCACAACAATAAAATCCTGAACCTGATCGAGCGACCCAACCGTCTGCTTGCCACCATACTGATCACCAACAATGTGATCAACATTGCAGTCATTGTCCTGTCAACCATCGTTTTCCGGCCGTTATACCAAATGGAGCTCCATCCGGTCCTTGCATTTCTGATACAAGTGGCACTGGTCACCTTCCTGATCCTGCTTTTTGCGGAGGTTTTGCCAAAAGTTTATGCATCCAGGAATCCCCTGCGTTTTTCTTCCATTATGGCACCCCCGCTATTGGCCCTCCGGAAAATATTCCATCCACTCAGTTCGTTGCTGGTTAAAACCACCCACATCATTGACAAACGGATGGAGAAAAAAAGGCCCAACCTGAGTATGCATGAATTGTCGCACGCTTTGGAGATCACCACCGACGAGACCACCACCGAAGAAGATAAAAAGCTGCTTCGGGGCATTGTCCGCTTCGGGAATACCTTCGTCCGCGAGATCATGAAGTCGCGGGTGGATGTGGTGGCCGTAGCATATTCCACCCCATTCCGCCAGCTGATTGCGATCATCCAGGATGCAGGCTACAGCCGCATCCCCGTTTATCGCGAAAATTTTGACAACGTGGAAGGGGTGCTTTACATCAAAGACCTTCTTCCGCATCTGGAAAAAGACAATGATTTCGAATGGCAGAAGCTCCTGCGTAAAGGTTTCCTTGTTCCGGAAAGCAAAAGGATCAACGATCTGCTGAAAGAGTTCCAGGAAAAAAAGATCCACCTGGCCATTGTGGTGGACGAGTATGGAGGCACCTCGGGCCTGGTTACCCTGGAAGATATTCTGGAAGAGATTGTCGGCGAAATCAATGATGAATTTGACATTGAAGAGGCCGTATACTCAAAAGTAGACAGCAACACCTACGTGTTTGAGGGAAAAACCCTTCTGAAGGATTTTTGCAAAATCACCGGGGTGGAAGATTCAGCATTTAACGAAGTTAAAGGAGAGGCAGACACCCTTGCAGGACTGATCCTTGAGATAAAGCAGGAGATTCCGTTCAAAGGGGCAAAGGTCAAATACGGCCGCTTTGAATTTGAAGTGGAAGGAGTTGACAAAAGACGAATCAAAAAATTAAAAGTAAAAATCAAGGAGCCGCAATGATCAGGTTTATCCGAATCACTGTTTTTTTCCCGGTCATCATAATGTTGTTGTCTTTGTCCTGCCAGCGGGGAGACTCCCCGAAGCCCAGGGCTTACTTTCGCATTGCCCTGCCGGAAAAGTCCTACCAGTATTTTGACACTGTATACCCTTATCGTTTCGAATACCCGGAATACGCAACCTTTGAGCCCGACAGTGCAGAACCTTACTGGGGAGATATAGTATTTCCCGACTTCAGCGGCAGAATACACCTGAGTTACAAACCGATAAAAAACCCCGGGGATCTGGCTGGCTTTTTTGAAGATGCACGGACATTTGTACACCGGCATATTCCCAAGGCCACCGCCATCCGCGATGAAATGTTCGTACATGAAGAGCAGGATGTGTATGGAATGCTTTTTCACATCAGAGGCCGGGAAGCTGCATCAGCCCTGCAGTTTTACGCCACTGACAGTACGGATCATTTCCTCAGGGGTGCCCTGTATTTTGATGTGACACCAAACAATGACTCCCTCTCACCGGTGATCAGTTTCATTGAAGAAGACATCCGTCACCTTCTGGAAACAATGTCGTGGGATTGACTTTTTTTAAAATTTATGGTTGGTCAGCATATTGCTGACGGTGCTGATCTCTACGAAAGACGGACCAGCCTTTTTCCCAAAATTTCCGGCCAGCACAGCCACCAGATCTTCAGATCCGATCTCTTCCTCTTCAATCAGGCGTGACAATGTTACCCTGATAAATTCCTTTTTGGAGATCTCCACATCCATAAAATCAGCAAGAACCCCGTAATTCATCGCCAGTTCCCGCATCACCCTTTCTGCATAACACTGGGCATATATGGGCGTACGACCACGAAATGCCGAAAGATAGCGGGCTGTTTTACCAGTATCGGTATCGGTGATAATTGCCCGGGTGTTGAGCTGTTGTACAGACCTGACAGCTGTTTTGGACAAAAAGACCGACACCTGGTTATCATGGGGCATTACCTCAATATCGGGGGAGAAAGACCTGCTGTTTTCCGCTTCCTTTAAACTGCCGGTCATCATCTGAACCGATTCAAGCGGGTATTTCCCGTAGGCGGTTTCACCGCTGAGCATCACAGCATCTGTACCGGAAAACACGGCCGTGGCAATGTCACTTACCTCAGCACGGGTAGGCCTTGGATTGTCAATCATTGAGTGAAGCATTTGTGTGGCCACGATTACCGATTTCTTCCGGCGAATGCATTTCTGGATCAGGTTATGCTGTATGCCCGGAATACGTTCAGCGGGCACCTCAATGGCCAGATCTCCGCGGGCAATCATGATCCCGTAAACATGGTCCAGGATTTCATCAATATTGTCAACTCCCTGCTGGTTTTCGATCTTTGCTATGATCTTTGCCTGGCTGTTGCTGGCGTCCAGCAATTCCTGAATGGCCATCACATCTTCCTTGCTGCGAACAAAGGAATGGGCTATAAACGCAATGTCATTGGAAATGGCAAATTCAATATACTCCCTGTCTTTGTCGCTCAATGCAGGCAGATCAATATTACTGCCCGGCAGGTTTACACTTTTCCGGGGTTTGATCTTACCGCTGTTCTCCACCCGGCACAACAGGTAGTCTGCATGTTTTTCCGTCACTGTAAGCGCAACATCCCCGTCATCGATCATTATTTGCCTGCCCTTTTCGAGCTGACCCACAAATCCGGGATAATTAACGCGAATGCATGCTGAATCCGAATTCTTGTGGCTGTCTCCCGCCATCCGGATCAGATCACCTGTTGCAACTTCAATATCCTGATCGCTTAAGTTGGTGCGGATCTCCGGCCCCTTGGTGTCCACCATAACGGGAATGCGTGAAGAAACCTTACGTACATTCTCCACGATGGCCAGGCTTTGCTTCGGGTTTTGATGCGCGGTATTGATCCTTACCACGTCCATTCCGGCGCGATGCAAAGAAGAAAGAAAAACCGGCTCGCAGTTACGGTCAGATATTGTTGCCACAATTTTTGTCAGTTTTTGCATGGCTGCCTGAATTAAAGGTTGTAAAAAAAATCAGCAGGGTTACTCATACCTGAGTGACTCGATCGGGTCAAGGCTGGCGGCCTTGGCAGCAGGATAATAACCTGCGATCAGGCCAACTCCAAAGCACAATAACACCCCGGACAAAACCCATACCCAGGGAATGATAAACGGGCTTCCGACAATGACAGATATGCCGTTACCTGCCAGGATCCCGAGAATAATCCCCACAACTCCGCCTATCTGGCAGATTAATATGGCCTCTGAAAGAAACTGCTGTTTGATGACGGTTCTGGTGGCCCCCAGTGCCTTACGGATACCGATCTCCTGGGTTCTTTCGGTCACCGAAACAAGCATTATATTCATCAGGCCGATTGCTGCCCCGGCAAGGGTGATCAGCCCGATAATCGTAGCAGCCAGCGTTACAAAACTGATATTTTCAATCAGGGCCTGGGCAATATTGTCACTTTTGTTGATGTCAAAACTATCAGGCTCACCAAAACGTGCTCCCCTGATAACCCTGAACAGCCCGGTAGCTTCATCAATGGCCTCGTCAAGCAACTCTATGTCATAGGTGCTCACATTGATGGTGTAATTCATATTGGGCCGGGAAAAATGCTGCCGCACCGTCATGTAGGGCATCACCACATTCAGATCTTCCGAAAACCCGAACCCTGTTCCTTTCTGTTCAAGTACACCAATTACCTGGTAGGGCATATTGGCAACAGAAACAAATGCCCCCAGGGGATCAGCATCTCCGGGAAACAAGGTGTTTGCCACATCGTGCCCCAGCAAAACCACATTGGCACCATACTGCATCTCAGTGGGGGAAAAATTACGCCCCTGTGTCAGATCAGCACCCGCAGTGACAAGGTAATTATCATCACTTCCAATCACACGAATATTCGGATTGGTCTCTTCCGAGCGATAACGTGCAGTGGCGGAGCTTGTTCCAGTTACCCGCAGTGAAACCCAGGCAGGGAAATCAAATTCCTGCTTAAATGCGACTGCTTCGTTATAATTTATCCGCGGATATACCTGCCTGGCCCCCCCACCCATCTGCACCTGCATACTCCTGTTTTGTATTGAAAAACTATTGGCCCCGAGTCGCGCGAAATTCTCTGTAATGGAAAGCTGAATGGAGTCGATGGCGGTCAGAATGCCGACCAAAGCCATGATCCCGATGGCGATGATCATTACGGTAAGCAGGGCACGCAGCAGGTGCGCCCGGATCGACTCCAGGGCCACCCGGATGTTTTCAATAATAACAATGGTGAGATGTTTCATCGCCAATACCTGAATTAAAGCTTGCTGCCAAACGCAAGATCGCCTGCATCCCCCAGTCCGGGAACGATATAGGCCCTTGCAGTCAATTCATCATCCACGGCTCCAAGCCAGAGCGTATAATCATCATTGGGCATATTTTTTCGCACATATTCAACGCCCTGGTTACTGGCCAGAATGGAAACGATATGGGTATGTGAAGGCTGTCCTTTGCCAATCAGGCCTTTATAACTCAACACCATGGATGCGCCTGTTGCCAGCATCGGGTCACTGATGATCAAGACTTTCCCGGACAATGAAGGCCCGGAAACATATTCAACCTGGATGTCAAACCGGCCGTCTTTCCGGTGTTTACGATATGCAGAAATAAAAGCATTTTCCGCATTGTCGTAGAGGTTGAGCAATCCCTGATGCATAGGAAGCCCCGCTCTCAGAATCGTAGCAATGACAGGCTGCTCTGAAAGCACCTCACATGAAGCCACCCCCAGACTTGTGATCACTTCTTTCTTTTTATATTCCAATTTTTTGCTGATCTCATAGGCGAAAATTTCACCTGCACGCTCCATATTTTTACGGAAGCGCAGGCTGTCTTGTTGAATTTCAGCGTCCCTCATTTCAGCAATGTACTGGCTCAGCAGGGAAGAAGTATCTCCCAAAACTCGGATTCTAGGCATTTTTATGTAGTTTACAACGGTTTTTTAACCAGCGGCAGCCACCCAGAACATGTCCTGCCGGGAATGGCATTTTGTTCATAATTATACGCAAAAATACACATTCTTCTGATCCGAACCCACGATAAAAGCGGGCCAGCCCCGGATCAGATGAACCTTCAAAATCCAGCACCAGCTCTTTGCCGGCGTTTTCTTTGATAAAATGGTCAATCAGAAGGCTCATTGCTCCGTTGCTCCTTGCCTCCGGGGTACTTCCCGAAAAAAGAAGCACCACCTTTTGATGGCTCCTGAAGAAAACGATCCCCGCACAGAGATCATTTGTGGAAGAATAGGCAAACAGCAGGTTTACAATTCCTTTGTGCATGCCGGCATAAATCAAATGCTTAAGCACCCGGTAATCCTTTTCCGAAAACGGCACCCCCTGCCTGCCCCTGTTCTGCCGGAAAATCCTGATAATATCTTCGGGACGCCCCGCGCTCGTAACAAAAACTTTCTTTGCCCTTGCCTTTTTAATATTGCGTCTTATATTGGATGAATACCCTTTTTCCAGACGATCACAGGACGAAATCAGATCAAGCTCATATGTTATTCCCTTTCCCCCAACTGAAGGATGGCTGTCAGACAAATGATTAAAAGTATTCAGGTTGAAATCTGCATATCTGAACCCATCCGGAACAGCCTTCAGAAAACGTTCGGTAACGCTGTTATTCAGCCAGCCTGTACTAAAAACTCCCAACTGCTGCACAAAGAAAGGTTGATAGATGTATTTGATCCAGGCTTTTTTTCGGAACGGGAGGGGCATGACTGCACGGTAATCATCTTCCACCAAAGCATCCCAGCTGTCTGCTGTCATATCAAGGTACCAGGCATATGCATAAAAAATCCCATTCACAGAATGATCTATGCACTGGTCCCACTTGGTGAAATCAAGATTTTTGTGCCTGATATAACGGATCATAATTTTTATTGTGTTTCAGGGATGCAAGGCGATACATTTCTTCATACACAGTATCCCATCCATGCCAGCCGCCGCGTCCTGACAATGAATCGTTATGCCACAAACTGACAAACATCCCTCCCACCTGCACCGTTTCATCCAACAGCTTTTTGATCACCTCAAGGGCCTGGCCGGGTGTCAGTTTCAGATAGTCGCGAAGGGTTCCGTCCATCACGGCAAACGGAACGATGATCAGCGGAGTGGCGCTTTCAGTTTCCAGATCATAGAATGGGTAAGGCGTACAGATACTCGCCCTGAATCCGGGCTGACTTGCATACCCCATGGTAAAGTCGTGGGTAATGTTGTTTCGGAGCAGCCGCTGGTAAGTGGACGGGAAATCAACCATCAGGTAATGCTGCCGGCTGCAGCATACTTCCTGTTGCAAAATATTGACCAGCCTGGATATTTCCAGTTCCAGCACTGATTCATCTTTTGTTGAAGCCACACTAGGATGGATTCCGGTACGGGCATAGTCATTGATCTTTTTTACCAGAGAAAAAAAGACACCTGAATAAAAGGGAACATTTTTGTCATAGGGGCCGTAGTCTCCGCAAAGAAAAAAATACAATGCCCTGATGCCACTGTTTTTGTAAAGCTCCACCTGCCGGTCATAGGTGTCGAAAGGGTCTTTCTCCTTTCCGGCCAACACACGAAAACGCTGGAAAAGAGAATGGAAATCCAATCTGAATATTGAGCGAATTGAGCCCAGTAGTGTTCGCATAATACCCCTGCCTCTGTAAGCGTAAGCCACATCAATGTCATAGGTGGGCAAAAAAGTAAAGGCAGGATCAGAAAAGCCGTATGCAGGATATAGTTCCTGCAATCTTTTCTTAAGCAGCAGTGCATAATGGTTCACCACTGGCTTGTCCAGAAAATTATGCCTGTAAGCGAAAGAAGCATTGGGGTCAAAGCGCCAGTGAGAATCTTTTTTATGCGGAAGGTATTCCTCGTAACGGCTGACCAGGTAAAATACGGCAGCAAACAGGTCAAAATCAAGTTCATGCTTCTCCCGGCCACTCTGAACCGGAAATAATAAAGGCAACCCTTTTTGGTGACGAACCTCCGGAACGAAATAATGTACGCCCCTTTCGGACAAAAACCCATGGGCGGGAATATGCAGACCCTCCCTGCCTTCTGCTTCCCGGCTGTATATGATCTTTGGCCCTTTATGTGCATCAGCAACTGCCGGATCATCGGTAAGCTGCCACTTGCTTCCCAGCAAACGATCCAATACCAGCCTCGTCACATACTGTACTCTGCTGGTTATCCGGGGGCAAAAAACCACAATCATGGGCGCAGCATTTATTATCTGAAAGTAAAGGTAAAAGTAAATTTACACATACCCCGCAAATTATGTGCTGTCTTTCATAAAACAAATCCCTACAGCAGACCCTCGTCTGCAAAACTGAAATACCCTTCATGGGCCACAATCAGGTGATCCAGCACAGGCAGGTCAAGAAATTTTCCGGCCTCTTTGCATTGACGGGTAATACGCTGATCGTTCGAACTGGGCTTCTGCTGTCCGCTTGGATGATTGTGGCAAAGTATGAGCCCGCTTGCATTATTTTCCAGGGCAAGCCGGAAGATTTTTTTGGGATCAGCAACCGTGCCTGCCACACTTCCTTCGCTCACACAGATTGTACGCTGCACCCTGTTACCGCGGTTCAGCACCATAATCCAGAATTCCTCATAAGACAGGTCAGCAATCAATGGGTGCATAATCTCAAAAACATCGCGACTGCAACTGATGCGTGTTTTGGCAAGGCCTTCGGCCAGCCGCCGGCGTCTTCCGAGCTCCATCACAGCGATGATATTGCTGGCTTTGGCTTCACCGATACCCCGGAACCTCAGTAAATCGGAGATCTCAAGCTTGCCCAGTTCAGCCAGGTTGTTGGAAACGCTTCCAAGAATTGTTTTTGATAACTCCACGGCAGATAAACGGGCCGTGCCGGACCCAATTACAATGGCAAGCAATTCGGCATCTGAAAGGGCTTTTCTGCTCTTGGTCAGCAGTTTTTCCCTGGGGCGGTCGTCCTCTGCCCAGCTTTTGATCCCGGCAAGGGCTACAGGAGGATAAAAAGGGTTACTTTCAGGTTGCATGCCGCTTATTTTAAGACAGCCCAAATATAGGAAGAAACCCTGTATAAAAAAAGGACCCTTCCGGCGAAAGGTCCTTTTTGTAGCCCGTAGGGGATTCGAACCCCTGTTACCAGGATGAAAACCTGGCGTCCTAACCCCTAGACGAACGGGCCGTTGACGTGGCAAAAATAAGTGATTTCTGTAAATTCACAAATTTCGCCACCAAAAATATTTACTGGAGGTTATTCACGTGACGTGCAAGCTTACCTTTCAGGTTGGCTGCTTTGTTCTTGTGAATCACGGATTTCTTTGCCAAACGATCGATCATGGAGATTACGCGCGGAAGGCTCTTTTCAGCCTCGGCCTTATTCTCCATGCCGCGGATTTTTTTAACCGCGGTGCGGGTACTCTTGGCATAATACCTGTTCCTCAGCCTTTTGGCATTGTCGGAACGAACTCTTTTTTTCGCTGATTTATGGTTTGCCATACTGCCTCGTTATAATGATTTCTCTGTTAACTTTGTTGTAGCCCGTAGGGGATTCGAACCCCTGTTACCAGGATGAAAACCTGGCGTCCTAACCCCTAGACGAACGGGCCATGATCTTTTTGTTGGGTTTTCAAGGGAATTCATCCCGTTGAAAAGGAGTGCAAATTTATAACTATTTTCCAAATCCGCAAAATTGTCTCAATTAATTTTAACTGATCTTTCAACCCATAAAATTCTC
This sequence comes from Bacteroidales bacterium, assembly GCA_003554665.1. Next base: position 16,278 of record PWGY01000014.1, read on the forward strand.
TGGCAAATTAAAACCCCGCTTTCGCTACAGTTCAAAACCTAAGAAATAGCGGCATGCTTCAAAAAAAACAAACCAGGCACAGAATTTTTAAACTTTTTCATTCTCTAATGCGTATAAACTGTATTGTTTGAATGTTTTTTATATATTTGTAGCGTGCAAAAACGGCTACAATCATTCTAACCCATTAAAGATTAACCAATACAAAACAAGCACTTATGAAAAACTTTAACTTTAAGCTTTTGGCTGTAGTATTGATTACAGCGGGACTCTTTGCCAGCTGTGGGCTAAACAGGATGGCAAGGAACTATGACGAAGGGATTCGCTATACCCCGGAAACCAACCCCCTGGAAAACCACGGCGGTGAGGTTGCAGCAAATATCGACGGACGGGTTGGCGAAGGCTACTTTCACCGCAATGCTGTGGTGGAAATTACCCCGGTGCTGAAATACCAGGAAACTGAAAAGGAGCTGGAAACTGTTACGCTCCGCGGAAGCAGAACAACCACTTCCGGAACCATGGTCGACCGGGATCGGACAACCAACTTCGACATGAACAATGTGGTGGACTACGATCCCGACATGCTTAACTCTGAATTGTATGTGCGTGCCACGCTTTATCGCGAAGGGCGTGAAGACAGGGCCAGAGAACTACCCGAGAGGAAAGTTGCAGACGGCATCATCATGACGGCACAAAGGGTAAAAAAAGACCACAAAGGTTCACTGGCTCCCCATGAGTATGAGGAGGAAGTAATTATCTCCAGGTCTGCAAACATCTATTACGCTTACATGCGCCATAACCTGAACTGGCGCCTTGACCTTAACCGCGCTGATGAGGCTCAGCAAAAAATCGAAGACCTCAAGGAGTTTATTCAGAGAGGTTGGGAACTCAAAGCTGTTGACGTGGATGCATGGGCTTCTCCTGAAGGTGAAGTTGCCTTTAACATGGAGTTGTCAGAAAACCGTGCAGAAACCGGAGAAGACTACATTACCGACCTTTTTGAGGACAAAGAAGTGGAAATGCCCGAACTCAGGGTTGAAGCCCAGGGAGAAGATTTTGACGGCTTTATGGTTAAGCTGGAAGCCTCAGACCTGCCTGACAAGCAGGCGATTGCCAATGTAATCAATTCCCAGATCGCCCCTGCAGAGCGTGAAAGAAGGATCAAGGACATGACGCTCATCTATGAGGAAATCGAAAAATTACTCGAACCCCTGCGTCGTGCTGAGATCACTGTACACGCTTATGAACCCAAGCGGACACACGAAGAAATTTCAGGCCTTGCCCTGAGCGACCCCTCACAGCTCGATGAGAAGGAACTGCTTTTTGCTGCCACACTCACTGACAACCCGCAAACCCAGCTGTCCATTTATCGCTCAGCCCAGGAGCTTTTCCCAAGAAGCTACAAAGGCTTTAACAATGCTGCCGTGATCCTGATCGAGCAGGGTGATGAAGAACAAGCTGCTGAATACCTGGAAAAAGCCAATCAGCTAGCCCCGGGCAACGGCCACGTTCAGAACAACATGGGCATCATTGCCGCCTGGGAGTATGACGATGAAAACGCCATGTCGATGTTTGAAGCAGCCAAGGCACAAGGCGTTGATGCTGACTACAACATCGGGGTAACCCACATCAGAAAAGGTGATTACCAGGCCGCCCTGAATTCATTCTCCGGCTACACCTGCAAATTTAATGTAGCACTGGCCCAACTCATGGCAGGCAATGAAACCGAGGCTGTAAGCACCCTGAACTGTGCAGAAGAATGCGCCCAGGTTGCTTACCTGAAGGCAGTGATTGCAGCCAGAAACAATGATGCAACGGCACTTTATGACAATCTGCGCCGCTCACTTGAACTCAACCCTGACATGGCACAAATTGCCGTCAATGATCTTGAGTTCCTGGACTTCTTCGGACAGAGTGAATTCCAGGACATTGTCCTGTAATTACGGTTCATAGCCCACAGAGAACCAATAAAAAAACGCCCTGGCATCAACCAGGGCGTTTTTTTATTATCAAGGGAGCAATCTTACAGAGCTCATACCCACGGGATAATCCCTGTCAATGGCGTTCAGCACCATCTCCAAATGGGAAGGATAAGCCACAAAATCTATGGCATTTACGTCAAGCACCAGGATTCTCAACCCGGGCTGTTGTTTCAAGTAATTAAAATAGCTGTCCTGGATCTTTTCCAGGTATTCGTCAGGAATCTCCTGTTCATAGGAGCGCCCCCTGGATCGTATGTTCTGCTGCAACCTTCCGGTAGATACATACAGGTGTACCAGCAGGTCGGGCCGCGGAACATTGGCGTTCATAATGCTGAACAGTGTCATAAACAGCTGGTACTCATCTTCACCCAGGGTCTTTCGGGCAAAGATCAGTGATTTGTTCAGGAAGTAATCGGAAATGGTAAAATCGGAAAAAAGATCCTGGTTTGACAACTCTTTTTGCAACTGCTTATACCTGTCGGCGAGAAAAGACAACTCCAGGGGAAAAGCATATTTTTCCTGATCTATATAAAATTTTTCAAGAAAAGGGTTCTCCTCAAACTGCTCAAGAATCAGCTTTCCGTTATACAGAGACGAAATTTTGGAAGCAAGGGTGGTTTTCCCGGCCCCGATATTTCCTTCGATGGCAATGAAATTATACTGCATTTCAATATGGATTTAATTATGGGGTTGAACCGTTATCCGCCCGACAGCTTATTCCGTTATCCGTCCGACCGCTTATTTTAGACACAACAGAGCTGTCACTGCATTTTTCGAGCAACTCAGTGACCGAAAGCTTCAACCGTGGATGTTGCAGCCCGGGATCAATCTCATGCAGGGGTACCAGAGCAAAGCGCCGCAAGTGCAACCTTGGGTGTGGAATAGTCAGCTCCGGAGAGTCCGTTACAAGCTCGTTGTAAAACAAAATGTCAATGTCAATGATCCTGGACGTGATTTTTCCGTGCTGCCTTTCCCTGCCCAATTTCCTTTCAATGGCCTGCAAGTTGCGAAGCAGTTCCCCGGGCAACATCGGGGTTTTCGCCATAACGGCCTGATTGATAAAATCCGGCTCACCGGGATCCATCCCCCAGGGTTTACTTTTATAGAGTGCACTCTTCCTCACAACATGTATTCCGGCCTCTTCCATCATGGATGATGCCAAAAGAAAGTTTTCCCGAACTTCCCCCAAATTGCCGCCAAGTAACAGATATACCCTGTTCATGCATTTTCAGTATGAGTCCGGACAAAATTGAACAAAAAAAACGGCTTATCAAAAAAAAGGTTGAGCAATCAATCTTTCAGTGCATTTATATTATTCTTATCTTTAACCTGTTAATAATTTTATGCAAACCTTCAATTACCTTCATTTAAATTATCCGGGCCATGAAACAGTTCTTTAAATTTATGTTCGCCTCAATGCTGGGATTTTTTCTGACATTTGTGATCATCCTGTTTTTGATGATCGGGGTCATTGCTTCCATCGCCACCTTTTCTTCCAAAGATGATGCACCGGTTCAGTCCGGATCAGTATTGCGCTTATCACTAAGCTCAGAGCTTTCAGACAGGGAAGGCCAGAATCCCTTTGAAGCCTTCGATTTTATGAGCATGTCTTTCAGAAGATCCACCGGACTCAATGAGCTGCTCGACAATATTGAAAAAGCAAAAGAAGATGATAATATCGAGGGGATTTTTCTGGACCTTACCATTGTACCTTCAGGGTGGAGCAGCATTCTGGAAGTACGAAATGCCCTCAAAGATTTCCGTGGATCCGGCAAGTTCGTCATCACCTACGGAGAAGCATACATGCAGTCGGCCTACTACCTGGGTTCGGTCGCTGACGAAATGTACCTGCATCCCGAAGGTGCCATTGATTTCAGGGGCATCAATTCTGAACTCGTTTTTTTGAAGAACATGCTTGACAAGCTTGGCATTGATCCGCAGCTGGTCCGGCATGGTGAGTACAAAAGTGCAGGAGAGCCATTCTTCCGGGAAGACATGAGTCCTGAAAACAGGGAGCAGATCGAATCCTATGTCGGTTCCATTTGGAACAATATAACAGGTGACATCGCGGAGTCACGGGGGCTGACAATCAACCACCTGAATGATGTGGCTGACGGCCTGCTGACCAGAAATGCCGAAATGGCCCTGGAAAACGATATGATAGACGGAATTGCCTATCGGGATGAGATTCTTGACCTGTTAAGGGAAAGAGCGGGGCTGGATGAGGATAAGGAAGTGAACCTGGTATCACTGAGCCGCTACAAACGCGCTCCAAAACCCAAACACATGATCACCCCCCGCAGCAAGGATCGAATTGCCGTGGTATACGCAAGCGGAGGGATTATTGACGGCAGAGGGGGAGAAACCAGCATCGGATCGATCGATATGTCTGCCGCCATCCGGGAAGCCCGGAAAGATGAATCGGTGAAAGCGATTGTGTTTCGGATCAACTCCCCGGGTGGAAGCGCTCTTGCCTCAGATGTCATTTTGCGGGAGGTCAAGCTGGCAGCTGAAGAAAAGCCGGTGATTGCCTCCATGGGAAATGTGGCAGCCTCAGGCGGGTATTACATCGCCTGTGCAGCGGATGAGATCATTGCCCACCCCAACACCATCACCGGATCAATCGGGGTGTTCGGCATGATTCCGAACATGCAGGAGTTTTTCAATGAAAAGATCGGACTCACATTTGACAACGTAAAAACCAATGAGTTTGCCGATATGGGCTCCCTTACAAGACCCATGCGACCCGCGGAAAGGCAAATCATCCAGGAAATGATCGGGGAAGTGTATGATACTTTCATCGGTCATGTGGCAGAGGGTCGCAACATGCCGGAATCTGTGGTTGATGAACTGGGTCGCGGCCGTGTCTGGAGCGGCGCAGAAGCCAGACAACACGGGCTGATCGATGAATTCGGCGGATTGCGCTTTGCCATTGAAAGGGCTGCCTCCATGGCCGAACTTGAAGACTACCACATTGTGGAGTACCCCAAGCGAAAAGATTTCCTGACCCGGATCATGGAAGATTTCGGCGGAATTGAGGAGCGCATTATCCAGCGCAGGCTGGGAGACAACTACCGGTATTATAAGCAGATCAATGACGCCAGCCAAATGACCGGAATCCTGACCAGGATGCCTTACGACATTTACCTGGACTGAGTATGAAGGTTATTCATTAAGCCGGTGCAACTCTATTTCCGGCCTTCCCCACATCAGGAAGATCGCATTGGCGATATCGGTATTTTGCAGAAAAGGGCCCCTAACGGGGTCTTTTTCATTGGCAAAAGAGGCAAAAAGCTCTGTACCGGGGCCTTTGGCATAGAAAGGCACAAGCATATTGGTGTGGCTGCCGGAATTCCATTGAACCTCCGGCAAGTTGCCCTGCCCGTTGTTTACAACCGGGTCATTGACCGGTTCCGGATGGTTCGGCCCGGTCAGGTAACCGGTTTCATGGTCGCTGGTCACAATGATCAGGGTCTCATCCCAGCTGCTGTTTTCCTCTACCCATTCCACAGCAGCTTCAACGGAGTGATTGAAGTCCGTCATCTCCTCAATCAGACGGCCCAGGTGATTGTCATGCCCGGCCCAGTCAATTGCTCCGCCCTCTACCATCAGAAAAAAGCCTTCATCATTCTGGTTCAGGACATTGATGGAAGCCCTTGTCATCTCTTCCAGGGTTGGTACATTTTCATTGAACGGTTGCGCAAAAGGCATCTCTTCTTCCTCTCCTGAACGCCCATAATTCAGGGCTGAATAAACCTTTGGAACACCAAGCACACGTTTAGGGGCAGGGGCTGATCCGGAGGCCAGGTCCTGAAAATCTTCCCTGTTTTCAATCAAGGTCCAGGGGTCACGCTGACCATCCCCGTCCACATCCTGTGCGTAAAGCTGTTGTGTATCATTGGAAAATACGGTGTGCCCTTCATTGGCTGCAAGCTGCTCCCAGATCTCATCACTGCCGATGTAACGGGACGACATCTCTTCCGGCCGGCCGTCATTGTTGTAATGGGGATGACCTGCCCCCATCAGCACATCCAACCGTGAGTGGAAAAGCATGTACTTCCCGATCTCCTCATAGTTATGTCTCGCTTCATTATGTGCCACAAACCCTGCCGGAGTGGCATGACTCAGTGGCACACTGACAGCGATACCCTTGGATTTCCCAAGAGCCTTTGCAGCCTGACTGATATGGGTCAAAGTATCTCCGTACAAACCGATGCCAATGGATCCGCCAAATGTCTTCATGCCTGTAGACAGCGCTGTAGCTGCGGCTCCGCTATCAGTGTAGTCTGACGAAAGATATGCATCAGCTTCCCAGGCAGTGCGTGGTGCATAACCGTTCATAAAAATTGTATCACCGTTTCGGATGTTGGCAGCCATATAGGTTGCCTGAGCCAGATGCAGCCATTCATCCTGCTCGTATACCTGGGCATTTGCTTCCCCATACTGATAGTAATTGGTGGCCAGTACATGATTATATCCCATTCCGTCACCCACAAACAAAATGATGTTTTTGGGGTTGGGAAGAGCGTCTTCTTTCAGATCGGCCTGACAAGACATCAGAACGCCTGTTGAGATCAATAACAAAATATAAGACAAAACTCTGGTCTTTTTCATTACAAAAAAGTTTTAGATGGTGAATACAAAGCGCGACAAAACTAATTATTTAAATACCAATATAACAATGCCGGGAAACAAAAGTTTGCCCATGCGCTGCCAGACCATATAATACCTGACAATAAATTTCCTGAAGGATTATAAAAATTGTCTGCCAGACTGCAAATATAGGATGTAGCTTTTAAAAACCCGACTCATTTTTGTGACAATTCAGTAAATGAATCTTTGCAGCGTAAATGCAGATACCCGGGCCAGTCAGACCGGAGGGGGTGAACGGCATCAAACAATAAACCGCACCGCCGAGGCTTTAAAGGTGATCCAGACCTGCTTTCCCGGTTGCAGATCCATTTTTTCCACAGATTGCCTGCTCACTGAAACGACAAACTCCACGCCTGCCTCCACCACAACCTCCATCCCGGATCCGGCCAGATACACCTCCCGGATAAGCCCCTGATAACTGTTCACAGCTGATGTTTCGAGGGGTGACTCAGAAATGATGATGTCTTCCTGGGGAACCATCACATGGCCCTCAGCTTCCGTGTTATCATCAAGAAACCTGATGGATAATTCTCCGCCAACAATGGCATGCCGCATCCCGGCCTGCTCATTACCTTGCTCCACCCGGCAACGGAAAAGGTTTTTAACCCCGCTGAATCTGGCCACAAACTCCGTTTCCGGATGCCGGAAAACCTCTTCCGGGGTACCGGTCTGGACCAGCCTGCCATGCTCAATCACTGCCACCTTGTTGGCCAGTGTGGCAGCCTCCATATAATCGTGTGTAACATGGATTACCGTTTTCCCCTGCGCATGAATGCGTCGCAAAAGGGCACGAA
>PWGY01000232.1 GCA_003554665.1 Bacteroidales bacterium
CGCACAGGTGGGGTGCAATGTGGCGGGCCACCTCATAGGCACTTTCCATGGTCTCACCGTTGATGGTGAGAAAGGGACTGCATTCGCCAAATCCGGTAAGGTTGTTGTCTGTGCGTATTTTAACAAGAAGGTTGTTGGCGTGGTCAAATCTTCCCAGCGAGATGACAAAAGCCTTTTTCAGTGGCACGGGTGACTGGTAGACAGAAATTTGGGTAATACGCATGGCAGGAGCTATAATACATAAAGACCGCTAATATATGTATTATTTTAATAAGGCGGACCTGTCAATACTTTTATTTTTAAAGGCTGAGTCCATACATTGCGCTTGTGCCGTCCGGATAAACCCCCTCAATATAAACATTACCTGAAAAATCCTCCAGAAGCTCCACTAAATGGCCTGGTTCACTTACTCGCTGACGGTTAATGCCCAGTATTATAAAGCCCTCTCCTATGCCGGCTGTATCAAATTCGCCGGGGTCTAACTCAACGATCTGAACCCCATGCGGAATATTCAGCCTTTCTTTGATATCCTCCGGGGCCATGCGCAAGGTGGCACCCATCAATTCCTCTTCCTGTTGCATCCGTATCTCCCTGTGCTCGTCCACGCTGATCAGTGTAGCCTCCAGCTCCATTTCCTGTCCGTTTCTCATCAGGGTTATGGCCACATTGTCGCCGGGGTGAAAACGGCGCACTTCCTGTTGCAGCTCGCCTGAGCTATTTACCGTATTTCCGTTTACCTTCAGTATGACATCTCCTCCGCGAATGCCGACCTGATCTGTTGGGCCTCCCTCAAGGGCGCTTTCCACATATACGCCGTCAAGATCGTGCAGGTCCTTTTCCTCCGCGAGTTCAGAGGTTACCTCCTGCAAGGTAATTCCCAGCAAACCCCTCCGGACTTCGCCGAATTCCATGATATCTTCCTTTACCCTTTTTATAATACCGGAAGGGACTGCAAAGGCCGTCCCGATGTGGGTTTGGGTGGGAGAGATGATCAGGGTGGGGACACCCACAAGTTCTCCTTTCATATTTACAAGGGCACCGCCACTGTTCCCCACATTTACGGCAGCATCGGTCTGCAAAAACGACTCGAGGGGCATATCTGCTTCCTGGAGTACTCCCAGGGTCCGTTCCTTGGCGCTGATAATGCCTGCGGTTACTGATGAGGTCAGCCCGAAGGGGTTGCCTACAGCCAACACCCACTCCCCCTTATTCAGTTCACCGGATTCGCCGAAGGGGATATAAGGCAGGTTCTCGCTGTCAATCCTGAGTATTGCAATATCGGTATCGGGGTCTTCTCCTTTTACCTCAGCCGTGAAGGTTCGCTGGTCATGAAGGGTCACCTGTATTTCATCAGCTTCGTGTATCACATGGTAATTGGTGACAATATTTCCGTCCGCGGTCACAATGACACCGGACCCGAAGCCTGCTTCAGGATCAGGATCCTCCCGCTCCCTTGGCCCGAAAAAGAATTCCAGCGGATCATGAACTTCAGGCCTGTCTCTTTCGCGAAGGGTTTTTACATGTACGACTCCATGAACCGTGCGCTCAGCAGCATAGGTGAAATCCATGTTGTCGGGGTTAAAATTTTCGGGCATATCGGTTTGCCATGCCTGCCGTGTCATTGTGGCCCTGCCTGAGTTATTCACGTGGTCTGTCACACGCACATAGGTAAAAACGGCAATCAGACTGGCAGTTACCGCAATAATCAAATAAGAAAAGATGTGCCTGATTTTCATTTTCCTGTTTTTTTATCAAAAAAAGAAAACTGCCCCAAATATCAAAGTTTGGACATTGATCAAAATGGTTGAATGGGTTGCATGACTTGCCTGATTTTTTTACGGAGATCATTTGTTCCTGGGATTTTAGTTGCCAGGTCACGGTAAAACTGTTTTTCTGCTATATTTGCATTTGCAAAGCGGAAATAGCTCATCCGGGAGAGCGTCAGCTTCCCAAGCTGAAGGTGGCGGGTTCGAGTCCCGTTTTCCGCTTATTTTTTATTCCCTATTTTTTGTACTTTTGCCGGCCAATATTTTGAAAACAAACCATTTATGTATCCCGCATTTTACAAAACCCTGGTGCACGAGGCACCCATCGGATATGCCCACCACAAAATCGTATTGGACAAAGCCGGAAAACCAGTGGATTATACCTTCCTGGAGGTGAATAAAGCTTTTGAAGAACTGACGGGTTTGGCGGCAAACGACATTACCGGCAAAAAGGCCACTGAGGTTTTGCCCGGCATCACGGATGACCCCTTCGACTGGATCGGCTTTTATGGGGAGGTTGCGCTGGAGGGAGAGCGAAAAACTTTTCAGCAATACTCAGCTGGATTGAAACGATGGTATGAGGTCAAAACCTATTCCCCGAAAAAGGGCTATTTTATCACGATTTTCCTGGACATCACCCAGACCAAAGAGCCGATGGAACGACTGAAGCATTACCAGGAAAGGCTGTCGCAGGCACAGTCCTTTACCAAAACCGGGCTTTGGGAGTATGACATTCATACGGGGCAGCTTTACTGGTCGAAAGAGTGTGAAGCACTCTTTGGCCTGGAGGAGGGTGAATTTCCGGGCAGCTTTGAGGCCTTTCTGGAAAGGGTGCATCCCGATGACCGGGATTACGTGTCCAGGATAAACCAGCCGATAGTAAAGCAGCGCTCCGGTCAGTCTTTGGAGTATGAGCATCGAATCATCAGGAAAGACGGGGAGTTCAGATGGGTCCGTGAAACTGCGGGAATCAGCAAAGATGCTAATGGCAAGCCGGAAAAGATTACCGGCTTCATCGTCGACATCACCAGGCAAAAAAAGGCCGAGGAAGCCATCGAAAAAGAAGAAAAGCTCCGGCAAATCATTGACAACTATGAAGGCCTCTTCTGGTTAAGGGCCGCCGACACACACAAGATCTTATACATCAGCCCGGGTTATGAGGAGGTTTTCGGGAAAACGGCTGAAAGCCTCTATGAGGACCCTGCTTCCTTCCTGGATAACATCCATGAAGAAGACAAAGCCCGGATTGGGAAAGATTATGAGACATTCAAGCTTACGGGTCAATTTAACACAGAATACCGGATGCATTCAGCGAATGGCAGCATACGCTGGATAACCACAAGGACCTTTCCTGTAAAGAATGCCCAGGGGGAAACCATTCGTTATGCGGGCATTGCGGGAGACATTACGGAGCGGAAGTTGGCAGAAGAAGCACTGCAAAGAAGCAATCAACAACTTGAATCCTTGTTTGAAATAAGCAAACAAGTTACCTGCTCGACGGATCAAGATGCGCTTATGCAGATGATCGTTAACAATGTTATCAAACTTGCCGGGTTGGGCACAGGCGCCATTTACCTAAAAAAAGATGATGGTAACATAAGACTTTCTGCCACGATACCTGCTTTGCCTGATGGTTTTCCGGAGGAGCTGCGATTTGCCAATATAAAAGATCATCCGCACATAAAAAAAGCATTGCAAACCGGCGGAGTATGTGCTGATGGAGGATGCATCGACAGCCAGGCTGACATCTGAAGAAAAGAAAGCCGTTGATCAAAGAAACCTCAGAACAAATCTTTACCTGCCCATCATGATAAGGGAGGCAGCCATAGGGGTGTTGATTTTGTCGTCTGTTGGAAAAACCCGGACGTTTACATCGGAAGATCTTAATCTGCTTAGAGGATTTGCATTTCAGGCAGCACATATCATCGATAATGTGAACAACTACACAGATTTAAAAAAACACGCACAGGAACTAATTATTGCCAAAGAAAAGGCCGAAGAGAGCGACCGCCTCAAGTCGGCCTTCCTGGCGACCATGAACCACGAACTGCGTACACCGCTGAACCACGTCATCGGCTTCAGCGACTTGATTCAGTCGATGGCAGAAAATGATGACATCCGCGACTTTGGTGCCAGCATTTATAAGAGCGGCAACAACCTGCTTGCCATCATCGAAGATATTTTTGCGCTGGCCATTGCCGAACAGGATAAGGTACGCGTGAAACAGGAGCACTTTTCCGTGATGGAGCTGCTGAATGATGCCAAATCAAGTCTGGAAGGTATACTAAGATCAGCTGGAAAAAGCGAAATGATCAAAGTGTCGCTCAAACCTGAACTAAAGATCCTGAAATCTGATGTGTACGGCGATCGCACCAAGATTAACCAGGTACTCAATAATCTATTTAAAAATGCGGTAAAATTCACGGAAAAAGGAGAAATTGAATTCGGTTTTTTCCGGGAAGGAAGTGATCACATAACAATGTATGTTAAAGATACCGGAATAGGTGTTCCGGAAGACAAAAAAGAGGTGATCTTCGAATTTTTCCGGCAAGGGGACGATTCTGATGGCCGGCAATTTGATGGTGTTGGCATCGGACTTACAATTTCCAAACGTATTCTGGAAGCCATAGATGGCAAGATTTGGCTGGAGTCGGAAGAAGATGAGGGATCCATTTTTTACTTTAGCATCCCGCTTGAGATGACTGACAAGATAATTTCAAGCAAAAATTCTTCCCTTGCGGCTCCGAACCTAACAAGGTATAAGCTTTTGGTGGTCGAAGATGACGGGGAAAGTATGCTGATGTTGTGTGCACTATTGAAGGAAACAGGTGCAGAGATATTAAAAGCTGAGAGTTGGGAGGAAGCCCTGAAGGTCCTGGGTGATCACCCGGATACAAATGTTGCTCTGGTGGACCTGCAAATAGCTGGTTTGGAGGTGACAAGGAGCATCAAGGCACAAAGGGCTGACCTTCCTGTGATTGCATTGACTGCCTTTACTCTTGCAGCTGAAAGGGAAAAAGCAAAGGAAGCCAGATGCGACTACTTGCTCACCAAGCCGGTAAACCGGGAAATGTTATACAAAGTTCTTGAAAACTATCTGCAATCCGGGTAATCCCTTACCTGATGTCACAAGGCCAGGAAACACTTCAGGCTGTTTTTTCAATCATTATGCAGTGATTTATCAGAAATAACTGGACGGAGCCAATAATTTTCTATATTTCCGGATTATATCTGAATTATGGAATTCGGTGCCGATAATTTATTTCAACCCTTAAGGGATGTGATAGTCGCGAAACCCTTGTATTTCGACATTGCAACCCTGGAAACTCCCTGGCAGAAAGCCTGGTTCGGGAAAATTAACCGGCAACTGGCCATCCGGCAGCATGAAGCCATGTGTGCTGCACTGGAGGCAGAAGGGGTGAGGTGTCACTTCCTTTCCCCTGTAAAGGACGACCCTGATCAAAAAGACACCAGGGATGTGGGCATCATCTCCTCAAAAGGTGCCATCGTCGCATCCCAAAAGCACATGGAAGTGAAAAGGGGAGAAGCCAACGCTTTCATCGAATTTTGCAAAAGACACGACATTCCTGTTCTGAACAGGTATCGGAGCATTCAATTTGAGGGGGGTGATTTTTTCTTTCTCGATGAAGACACCGCCATAATGGGTGTAGGTGCAAGAACCGGCCAGGAGGGCGCTTTGGCAGTCAGGGAATTGTTGAATAAAGAAGATTTTCAGATTTTACCCCATCAGGTTGCGCATCACCTGGACGGGGCTTTCAACATCATCTCAAAAGAGATGGCTGTGCTGGATGAACGGTACATCAATGTCGGTGATTTCCCCTACCTGAAAGATCAGCGGATCATATCTGTTTCAAAAGAAGATCCGATGACCATGCCCGCAAACTTCCTGTTATTAAGGGAAAATAAAATTCTGGCTGATGCAGGTTGCCATGCGTTTAATCAAAAACTGGCAAATGAAGGGGTGGAGGTGATTGAGGTTGATGTTTCTGAATTAAAGAAAAATGGCGGCGGCATACGGTGCATGACCTTGCCCGTGTTGAGAAAGTGATCAGCCTTTCTGGTTCTTCAATTGACCTGATTTCACCTCAACCTGTTCTTTAAGCTCCTGTTTGTAATGAATGATCTTTTCCCGTACCGAAGTGTCTGAAGCCGATACGATCTGGGCTGCAAGTATGCCTGCATTTTTTGCACCGTTCAGCGCTACGGTTGCCACGGGTACTCCCCCCGGCATCTGCAAAATGGAGAGCACGGAATCCCAGCCGTCGATTGAGTTGCTTGATTTTATGGGCACCCCGATCACAGGCAGCGGCGACATGGCTGCCACCATCCCCGGCAGATGGGCTGCGCCCCCTGCTC
>PWGY01000058.1 GCA_003554665.1 Bacteroidales bacterium
ACGCCCCCCGCTACCAGGTACACCAAAAAGGGGAAGGCATGCGCATAAGAATTGAGCACAATCAGTTGCTACCAACTCCCTGACCTGTATTGCGAATAACCACTGCCGGGTCACCCCCAACACACAACCTGACCCATGCACGACCCGGTTTAACCCCAAAAGTCATGAAACATTTTGTACGTATCGTAAAGGAAAAAGCCGGGATGGGTTGGCCGGGCAAAGCTGTCGTAGCATTCCCGGTGGTGCTGCTTTTCTCCATAACAATGTTTGCAGATGAGCCATACACCGCCCGCATCGACAAGGTTGAAAAGGACCACATGCATACCTTTACCGGAATCTTCGAAAACCACATGGATCAAGCCATAAACGCCCGGTATAGCATGGAGCTGATCAGGGTAAGGCATGATGCATCGGGCCGGTCCGTGACAACCCAAAGAGGAACCTTCCAAACCGGTGCAGGAGAAATAACCTCGTTGTCGCAGGTAAGTGTGAATGTTGAGGAGGGTGATTCTTATGTAATTATACTGAAAATCTACACAAACAGTCAGTTGTTGTGCCGGGATTCCTTATGGGCCGGCCCCCCATTTGAAACCATGAACCGGAATCCCTGAACAAAAACCCCAGGCTCCCGCCTCTTGATCTTTCCCTCCATTCTACCTGCAGAAGCCGTAAAACACTCAAAGAGAACCTCTCATCAATTAAAGCCAGCATCCTCCCGGCAAATCAATCAATATTTCCTGACTTATCCCCTTTCCGTTTTCAGGAAACCTCCCACGCCAATTTACTGTTGCCCTATTCCGGACAACCTTTGTCTGATCAACCTGCCCGATAGCAAACAAATGTCCGGAATAGGGCAACTTCTGTTTGGCATGATGAATCCGCATTATACAGTTGATCCACACGATATGTGAGTTGGCAGGTGACCAATAACGGGCAAGCCATCAGCCCCAAAACCCTTAATCAAAACACCCCTAAATATTTGACCTTCAATTTCTTAACCCCATTGGCACAAATTTAGCTCTGACATTACACAAATCAGAGATCAATCATCCCGAAATAAAATTGAAACACATATGGCAATGAATCAATTTCCCCGCTTAATACCTAAAACGGCTGTTTTGCTTTTCCTGATTCTGACATCCTGTGCCTCAGGATTCAAACAACCCATGCAGCCTGCCGAACCCAGGCTGGGGGCCTATTCGGGCGTTCACAGCAAAATGAAAGATTTGCCCGCACCCCAGGAGAAAATAGTGGCTGCCGTTTACATGTTCAGAGACCAGACCGGACAGTACAAGCCATCGGAAACGGGTGCCAGCTGGTCCACTGCTGTTACCCAAGGGGCTACCTCCGTATTGTTAAAGTCGCTGGAAGAATCCGGTTGGTTCACCCCAATCGAGAGAGAGGGCCTGTCTAACCTGCTCAACGAAAGACGAATTATCCGGTCAAGCCGCGAGCAATACGAGTTTGAAAGGGGTAACCAGCAGCCAGGCATTGTTATGCCCCCGTTGCTTTTCGGCGGCATAACCCTTGAAGGCGGGATCATCTCCTACGAATCGAACCTGGTGACCGGAGGCGCAGGCCTGAGATATTTTGGTGCCGGAGCCTCAGGCGAATACCGTGAAAACAATGTAACCATCTACCTCCGCGCGGTCTCCACCAGCAACGGCCGCATCCTCAAAACCGTGCATACCTCCAAGACCATTCTTTCCCAAAAAGTAAGTGCCGGGCTCTTCCGCTTTGTTTCGCTGAAACAGCTGCTGGAAGCGGAAGCCGGCTACACCTTCAATGAGCCCTCTCACCTGGCGGTTCAGGGAGCCATTGACAAGGCGGTGTATGCATTGATCATCGAGGGGATCCTGGACGGGTTGTGGACCGTGGCCGACGAAAAAGACCTGGATCACCCCTCCATACAAGCCTACCAGGAGGAAAAAGAAGCCAATTATCAAACAGATTATTTTGGTTTCCTCACCAGGGAGGACATCCGGAAAAGGGCGGCCGTAGGTGTCGGCACATCGATGAACTTATATGATGGGGACTATGGTGGGTCAAAGGCAATGCCCGGCGCCAGCCTCTCTCTCGGGCTTATGCAGGACCGGCCGCTCTCGCTGAACCTGTCAATGGGGGCAGGACGGGTGGAAGCCGTGGATATTTTCCACGCCAATTTTCTGTTTGCCGGCCTGGATGCCAAATACCGGCTACTTAACAAGCATGTGCAGGGAAGCCCTTATCTTACGGCAGGGGCAGGGTTGCTCTATCATACCGACGATTACCGCCTTGACCACATGGTTGACCGATCTATCCCGTTTGTAAAACTGGAGGCGGGATATGAATGGCTCAGGGGGGAACGAAGCGGTCTGTTTATGGGAGTTTCTGTACAGCAATTACTGGACGACAACATCGACGGACTTGTTCATGGCCGCTATAACGACCGGATATGGTCACTTTCTTTGGGTTACCGGTTCTACTTTTTCTAAACCAACAAACCATGTTCAACAAAATCATTGAAACAAGCCTGATTGTATCATTAAAAAATAAAAGACCGTGAAACACTTTTCAATATTTCGCATGATCACCCTGCTGCTGATCGTTTTGCTAACCGCCCGCTGCTCAGAAGAAAAAATTGACTTCAAAGGAAGCGGCAACATCAAGGGAGAGGTGGTGAGTGAGCCGGATATGACTCCCATACCAAACGCTGAGGTCACCACCAATCCGCCCTCACACATCGTCATGACAGACAGTGCAGGGCAGTTCATCCTGGAAGATGTGGAAATAGGTGAGTATAATGTAATTGCCAAAAAAAGGGATTACTTTACTTCCAGCGTATCCATTAATGTAGCCATGAATGCCACCACCCATGTCATGGTCAAGCTGAACGAACGGTTTACTGACCAGGATCTGCCACGTTTCACCTCAGACTTCTATCCGGGGCCCAACGAAAAAGATGTGTCTGTAAATGTAACTTTCAGCTGGAAAGTGACCCAGGCCTCTGATTCAATCTCTTATACCCTCCGCCTGTTTGAAGCCGGAACACCCGAAGAAGTAGTTGTGGAAAACATCACGGATACTTTTGCCCTGGTAACCGGGCTGAAATACAGCACAAGCTACCTCTGGCAGCTTACTGCAAAGAACCCGGCCGGAGAAAGGAACACCGAAATGCGTTCTTTTACCACCCGAAAATTCCCCGACGACTACATCCTGTATGCCAAGCGAGCCGATGGGGTATCCCAGCTGTTCATCAGAGACATGCAGCACGAGGAAAGCATACAGCTGACCCACGGCAGCCATCACAACTGGCAACCTGTGTCCAATGCACAACAGAACCGGGTGGCTTTCCTGTCCACACGCGATATCACTCCACAACTCTATACCATGAAACCGGATGGAACGGGCGTCAGGAAAGTCACCAGTATCGCCACCGGGGGATATTATAATAAAGGGGTCGGTTTCTCCTGGCTGCCCAACGGCGAGCAGCTGGTTTTTTCCTCATACAACAGATTATTTGTGGTCAACCACGATGGCTCAGGTCTGAGGCAGCTTACATCCATTGATACCGGGCGGCATTTCAGGGAAGTGGACTGGAGTCCGACCAACGACCGCATCGCGGCCCTTACCCTGGGAGAAGATCGCTATGATGCAGAGATCCTGGTGATGAATACCAACGGATCGAACCAACAGGTATTGGTAGGCGACAAAACAGGAGCCCTGGGTGGTCCGGCCTTTTCACTGGATGGCAAAGAGCTTGTTTATACTTATGACGCCTCAGACACCCAGTCCGACGTCGGGCGTCAGCTCAACGCGAGAATTTTCAAATACAGCTTCCAGACGGGTGAAACCGTGGATCTGTCAGAACGAAAACCCCATGGCACCAACGACCTCTACCCACGTTTCAGCCCCGACGGAGCCAAGATCGTGTTTATCAACAGCAGAAACACCCCGGGCTCCCGGCAGAACCTCTATATCATGCGCACCGACAGCATCCAGTACGACCACCGGCAGTTGCTGGTGGAAGACGTGGAATCAGCCAACTGGGCAAAAAAGATCATGGACGGCCTGCCGGGAGAGTAAAGAAAAAACAACTTCCTTTGCCTTGTTCGCTGGTAATGTTTAAACGACTGTCATGGCGGGCAACGTATTCACGACACAGCAAGAGCCCCAGGCCGGTACCGTATTCGTTGGCGGTACCGGCAGTTATCGTACTAAACACCCCATCCCGGATCTCTTTCAAGGTATTGGGACACATACCTACCCCGTCATCCTCCACTGCGATGGTCACAAGCGATCCCTGCCTGAAGGCCCTGCACCTGACCTGTCCGCCGGCATGCGAAAACTTGACAGCATTGTGCAGCAAATTCCGGAGAATGATCTGCAACATGGGCTTGTCAGCTTCCACGCTTATATCATGGTCGGTATCACATTGGAAGCTGATCTCTTTGTCTTTGGCCGGTGCCTTCAGGGACGCTTTGACTTCACGGAACAATTGATCAAGCACGATTTTTTCAGGCCGAAATGCGATGGACCCGGTCTGTGACCGCGCCCACTCAAGCAAATGATCCAGCAAGGCATGGGTTGATTCTGATTGCTGGTGAATAATCCCGGCTATTTCTCTGACTTTGTCCGGTGAAAAATCGTCCGGGTTGTTCATTAACAGATCCGAAAACCCAATAATGCTGTTGAAAGGGTTTTTAAGATCGTGGGCAATCACCGAGAACAGCTTGTTCTTGGTTTCGTTCAAACGTTTAAGTTCATCCCTTTGGGCACTGATTTTCCTTGTGCGCTCCTCCACTTTTTCTTCAAGCTGGCGGCTGCGCTCAAGCAACAGCCGGTAGGGTACACTTTCGCCACGTCCGATGTCTTTATCCGGCTGAGACCAGTGTCCGTGAGCCAGCTTCCAGTAACCGTTCTCTCTGACCATAATGGCAGTGGTTCTGTTATCAGGGCAAGACACCTCCTGCACCTCATTGTGCAATTCAATATCCATGGTAAGCATCAGCAAGGCCACATCTTTGGAAACCTCGTAAACCTCTTTGGATTTAACCTTGTAGGAAATGGGTTCGGGCGCCTGTGAGAACTCCCTGCGTAGTGTGGAAATTGTTGTATGACCAGCAAATGAGACTTCATCTATCCCGGTGCCAAACATGGTGATTACCTCGGTAAAGTAACCGGTCATCTCACTCCACCGGCGATTGGTATAGGCATTGTAATAGTTAAAATACGCTTCGAGGATCTCCTTACGAAGATCCGGATCCGTGACCTTTCTCATGAATGTTAAAACTTATACGATCGGGTGGCTTAAGTGTTAATTTTTCAGGTAAACCGGAAATATAGGGGGTAACTTGTCTGCAAAAATAAATAATTTTCCCTCAACACAAAACTTATCCGATAATGACATGCCTGCATGGGAGCAATATAAATACATATCCATATTACAAAACACCAGCTCGCCGGCCGAATGCATTTATTCCCCGAACAAACATTTTCATACCCTAACCCACAAAAATGTTGTCCAAAAAAAAGAAAGGCGTATTTTTGTAAAAACCAAAAAACAGCCTTATGCAAAATAATAAGAAGAACGTAATCATTATCGGTGCCGCCGGCAGGGATTTCCACAACTTCAATACCTACTTTCGTGGAAACGAGAACTACAATGTTGTAGCTTTCACCGCTGCCCAAATCCCCGATATTGACGGGAAGACCTATCCGAAGGAGCTCGCCGGCGACCTCTATCCTGAGGGCATTCCCATCCATGCCGAAGAGGATCTGACGGATCTCATTCACAAACACAATGTGGATGAATGCGTGTTCTCCTATAGTGACGTATCTTACAATCAGGTCATGAACCTGTCATCGGTAATCAATGCAGCCGGTGCTGATTTCAGGCTGCTGGGTCTTGACGCCACCATGCTTAAGAGCAGCAAGCCGATCATTGCCACAGGGGCAGTGCGGACAGGTGGCGGAAAGAGTGAGGCCTCCCGGCGTATCATTGATGTGCTCAAGGCACATGGCATCAAAGCAGTGGCCATTCGCCACCCCATGCCATACGGCGATCTGGTCAAACAGGCCGTACAACGTTTTGCCACCATCGACGACCTGAAAAAGCACGAGTGCACCA
>PWGY01000131.1 GCA_003554665.1 Bacteroidales bacterium
AAACGATGGTTTTATTCTGCGACTTGGCTTTTTGTTTAATGGAATCGAGTAATTGCATAGGATTTTTGTGCGTTTTTATGATGGATATGGTTGAAATTCAAAGGCCAACAAAATTAGGATTAATTTGTGCCCCTGCCAAGGGTTTTTGCTAATTTTGCAAAAAAAATATGCATTCAGGCCGGGCATTCAGTTTGGGAATTTTGTTGGCTTTCTTTATTGTGAATGCCTCTTACGCTGTTGCTGTGCCGGCCAGTGATTCCATACCGGCAGGATTGATTGCCGACAGTGTTTTTTTCCCGCTACCCGAGGCACTGTCTCCTGTGTCCGGAGACTCCTTTTTCGGTACGCCCCACCATCTGCAAGTTTTGGACAGCATGGAGGTGCAGGAGAGGGCCCAACCCTTTCCGCGCGACTGGATGATATGGGTTATGGTGGGCGGACTCATTGCAGTGGCCATATCCCGCTACTATTTTCCTTCAAGGGTAAAAAACATTTTTCTCGCTGTCCTCGGGCTGAGATTGCTTTATCTGCTCGATAAAGAAGGTGGTTTTTACAGGGAGACTCCCACCTATCTCCTTTTTGCGAATTTTCTGCTTGTCATTTCACTCCTGATCTTTCAGACCCTCCGGGCAACCGGTGCGTCACTGCCACTGAATGATTTTCATCCTGGAATCCTGTTCGGGGGTATCGTGTTGTTTTTCCTGTTGTTTTATCTTGTGAAATTTCTGTTGATGGGTTTTCTTGCCTGGGTATTCCGTACCCGGAAAGCAAGTATGCTATATTTTACGAACCTTTTTGTGATCAATCAGTTTACCGGCCTGCTGGTCATGCCCCTGGTGTTCTATCATGCGGTCATCCCTTCCGACAACAGCCTGTATGCCGCATGGCTACTTGTAGTTCTGCTGAATATGTACAAGGTGATCAGGGGTGCCCTGCTTGGTCATACCATCTCGGATTTTTCTGTGTATTACTTATTTTTGTACCTTTGTGGCGTCGAATTGGCCCCTTTGCTAATCATCGGGAAGGCAGCGTCAGTGTATTTGTTTAATTAATGGATAAAAGGAGACTACCTTTGAAAATTAAGCACGTTTTAGTATCACAGCCACCGCCGGAAAATGATAAGTCTCCATACACGGACCTTATCGAACAGTATAACCTGAATGTGTGTTTCAGGAAATTTATCAAGGTTGAGAGTATCGGAGCCAAAGAATTCAGGCGTCAGCGGATACAGATCCCTGACCACACCGCATTGATCATCACATCAAAAAATGCCATCGATCAGTTCTTCAGCCTTTGCGAAGAATTGCGTGTGGAGGTTTCTGATCAGATGAAGTATTTCTGTACTTCTGAAGCCATTGCCCTGTATCTTCAGAAATACGTCCAGTTCAGAAAACGCAAAATCTTTTTTGGCAACGGACAATTCAGTGACCTTCTCGGTCTGATTAAAAAGCACAAGGACGAGAAATACCTTTTTCTTTGTGCAGAAAACCACAAGAAGGATTATCCGCAGTTGCTGAAGCAGAACAAGATACAGTTTACCATTGCACCAATTTACCGGTCAGTTCCTGAAGACCTTTCGGATGTCAATATCGAAAAATATGATATGCTTGTTTTTTTCAGCCCTTTCGGGGTCAAGTCATTGAAGGAGAACTTTCCTGACTTCAGGCAGAACAATACAGTGATTGCAGCGTTTGGTAAGGGTACGATTAAGGCTGCGGAGAAGGAAAAATTCAACGTGCAGATCCCGGCACCCACTGAAACAGCCCCTTCCATGATCATGGCCATCCAGGAGTACCTTGAGGCAAACAAGAAATAACAAGCAGGTTCTGGTGACACCACCTGTTCCCGCAGATGATTGTGCGGCATGTATACTTTTTCCAGGAATGAACGCCTTAGCAATTACCGTCTTAAGTCATTGCTTTTTGACAAGGGAGACAGTTTCTTTCATTATCCTTTCCGGGTGATCTTTCTGTCCGTCAAAAGGGAGGAAGCAGATGTTTTGCCGAACCTGAATAGGCCGCTCTCCTGGGTTGAAACATTTCAGTTCCCGGTTCAACTCCTTGTGGCTGTTCCGGGTAAACGCGTCAAAAGGGCCACAAAAAGGAATCGTGTCAAACGCCTCACTAAAGAAGCGTATCGTAAAAACAAAATCTCCCTCTACTCGTTGTTAGAAGAGAAGGGTATGGTGTGCCTGCTTGGTTTGGTCTATGCGGCCAGGGAACCGGTTTCGTATGAGGTGGTGGAGAAATCAGTGTCATTTATTTTGACGGCACTTCAGGAAAAGATCAGAGAACAGGAGGATAACACCGGGGAGCGGGCATACTATTTGCACTGATCCCGTTAAAACGAATGGAGTATTGAAGTATCTGACCAGAGTCGTAAAATCATTGCTTAGCTGGTTGTTGATCGGCCTGATCAGGTTTTACCAGGGAGCTTTGTCTCCTTATCTTCCGCCTTCCTGCAGGTATTCACCCACCTGTTCGGAATACGGGCTTGAAGCTGTCAGGAAGCACGGTCCTTTCAGGGGCGGATGGCTGACCATCAGAAGACTTTCATCCTGTCACCCCTGGGGTGGCAGTGGATATGACCCAGTACCATAGATTTAAATTTTTTGTTATGAAACATATTCGTCAGAAAATTAGCGGAAAATTCAGGATTTTTCTTGTTGTCATCCTGCTGGCTTCTTCAACTGTTTTGCTGACAGGCTACGGAACCAGAAATTTCGAAATTGCCAAAAACCTGGATATTTTTTCAACCCTTTTCCAGGAACTTGTGGTCAACTATGTGGATGATGTGAATGTGTCTGATGTGATGCGTTCAGGCATCGACGGCATGCTATCCGGACTTGATCCTTACACCACTTTTATCCCTGAATCTGAAATTGAGGACGTGCGTTTCATGACCACCGGGCAATACGGTGGCATCGGGGCGCTTATTCAGCGCAGGAACGACCGGGTGATGATCGCTGAACCTTATGAGGGAAATCCTGCCCATAAGGCCGGTTTGCTGCCGGGAGACATTATTCTTGAGATCAACGACCGGTCGGTGGCCGGTCTTGATGAGGGAGAGGTGCGAAACCTGCTTACCGGGCAGCCCGGAACCACCATTGACATGCTGCTTGAACGGGAGGGAGAACCTGAGCCTTTTCTGAAAACCATTGAGCGGAAAGTGGTGCAGGTGGATAATATCCCCCATTACGGAATGCTGGATGAATCAACAGCATACATCAAACTGACCGGGTTTACCCGCAATGCCGGCCGGGAGGTAAGGGATGCCTTCATTGAACTCCGTGACAACCACGATGTGGAGTATGTGATCCTCGACCTGAGGGGCAACGGAGGTGGTTTGTTGAATGAAGCGGTCAATGTAGCCAACTTGTTTATTGACAAGGGAGAACTGATCGTAAGGACCGAAGGGCGTCTTGAAGACCGCAGGTCGGCACATCGTACGCTGAATGATCCGCTGGACACAGATGTTCCGCTGGCGGTACTGATCGACCGGCAGTCTGCATCTGCCTCTGAGATTGTGGCAGGAGCCATCCAGGATTATGACCGGGGGGTGGTCATTGGTCACCGCAGTTTCGGGAAAGGATTGGTGCAAAATGTATTGCCACTGAGTTATAACACACAGCTGAAGGTAACGGTGGCCGAGTACCTGATTCCCAGCGGCAGAAGCATACAGGCCATTGACTACGCGGATCGTCGTGAGGATGGCAGTGTGGATGAAATTCCGGATTCGCTCAAGGAAGCCCATGAAACCAAAGGTGGCAGAGTGGTTTATGACGGAGGAGGCATTGAGCCTGATGTGCCGGTTGAAAGGCCGCAGATTGGGCAGGTGACCAGGGCGCTGATACGTCAGCACATGATCTTTGATTTTGCCACCCGTTACCACCAGGAGCACAAGGAGTTGAACCCGCCTGAAGAGTTTTACATTTCGGACGGTTTATATGAGGATTTTCAAGGTTTTGTTTCTGACAGGGACTTTGCTTACAAAACCGACAGTGAAAGACTCCTGGAGGAGTTTGAGCGAACGGCTTCCCGGGAAAAATATTATGATGCCATTGCAGACCATTTTGAAGATGTAAAACAAAAAATCCGGGAAGAAAAATCGCATGATTTTGTTACTTTCCGCGATGAGATCACACAGCTGCTGAGGGAAGAGATCGTTTCACGATATTACTATCAGAAGGGGAGGGTCATTGTGTCGCTCGATGCCGATCCGGATGTGGAAAAGGCGCTGCAAGTGCTGGCTGACGAACCTGTTTATTCGGGGATATTAGCCGGCAAGGAGTAACATGGTGGGTATTCCGGCACACCATACCGGCAGAGATGCGGTTCACCGGTGGATTTATATCACCGGACTGGGGCTTTTTGCTGTTGCTTTGCCTTCCTCGGTTTTTTTAATGAGCCTGTCGCAGATCATTCTCTTTGTTAACTGGCTGGCTGAAGGAGGGTTCAGAGAAAAGTTCAACCGGTTTTTCCGGCTTCGCCCTGCATTGGTATTTGTCTCGATTTACCTGATCCATATCGTTTTCCTGTTTCATTCTGCTGATTTTGACTACGGGCTCAGTACCCTGCGGACCAGACTGCCTGTGTTGCTGTTCCCTTTGATGGTGGTGAGCTCGGCTCCCCTTTCTTCAAAAGTATGGCGGTGGATCATGCTGGCTTTTTCTGCGGCGGTCACCGTGGTGTCATTTTTCAGTCTGCACATCTTTTTCTTCGGCGATTATGCGGATTACCGGGAGCTTTCTCCCTTTATCTCCCACATCAGGCTCAGCCTGATGGTGGCTTTGTCGGTTTTTTTGCTTTTTTACCTGGCGGCAAATGATTTTTCCGGCCACCGGAAATGGAGGGCAGTCTGCCTGTCCATGGCCGTGTGGCATGTGGTATACCTGGGCATGTTGCAATCATTGTCGGGGGTGGTGGTTTTTGCCGCAGTATTGCTTGTGCTTGGTCTTCAGGAATTTTCGCGTGGAAGCAGGTTGCGGAAGGTGGCGGTCCTTTCTGTTATGGCCCTGCTCCTGGCGGGGATGGCTATGCTGGTGGGATCTCTCTGGCAGGGGATCCGGCACCATGAAGAAAAGGATCTGTCGTCGCTTGAAAACCATACGGCTTCCGGAACCCTTTACCTGCACGACAGACAGGCCCCTCACAGGGAAAACGGTCACCTGGTATATATTTACATTGCAGAAGAGGAACTAAGGGAAGCGTGGAACAGGCGCAGTGACCTTGATTTTGATGGAGACAACCTCCGGGGTGAACCGCTGAAACATGTTTTGTACCGCTACATGGCTTCAAGGGGGCTCAGAAAGGATTCGGATGGTCTGAAAAAGCTTGACGACCGCGAAATAACGGCCGTAGAGGAGGGTGTAACCAATGTCCGCTATCTTGACTGGCCCTGGCTGATAACCCGCTTACACCAGTCTTTATGGGAGCTGCAGCAGTACAGGGTTTCCGGGGACCCCACCGGACATACACTGACCCTGCGCCTGCAATTCTGGGAAGCCGCACTGGTGGCCATCGGGGAGAAACCCGTTTTTGGCTGGGGCACCGGCGACATTCGTGTGGCATCAAGTTACGGGCTTGAACAAATCGGGTCTGCACTTAAGTTTGAGCGCTGGATGAAACCCCACAACCAATACCTGTCTTTTGCCGTGCTTTTTGGCCTGCCCGCTGCCCTTTGGATATTGTTTGCCATGATCTGGCCGGCAGTCAGCATGAAGGGTTTCAGGTTTCTGCCTTTTTTGGCTTTTTTTGTCATCCTGATGGTATCGATGATCAATGAAGATACCATCGACACCCAGGCAGGATTGTCGTTCTTTGTGTTTTTTTACACGATGTTGTTGCTTGGACGAGGGGAGAGGGTGGAAGGTAGAAGTTGGAAGGTGGAGGGTAGAAGGTAGAGGTTGGAAGGTGGAAGGTAGAGGTTAGATCCCGAAGGGATCACATGCTACTAACACAGGAACATGTACTTACCCTTCGACCCCTTCGGGGTCGCACGTAACTGACGTAGGAAGAGCACCACCCTCACCGATCCCAAAG